>SMXE01000018.1 GCA_004357015.1 Caldithrix sp. | reverse complement strand
CTGGTCTGGGGCGTTTATCCGCTGCTATCAGACGGCTACTTCAACGCTGAAGAGTTGATCGAAGAGGCCAAGGACAAGGCGCTGACATCGGGTCTTGTGAAGTTTGATGAAACCGTGGTTATCACGGCAGGTGTCCCGGTGGGCATCGCCGGCACGACTAATTTGATCAAAATAGAGATTTTGAAGTAATTAACCCGTTGTCCTCGGTCAAAGCGATTTTTTGTAGAAACACCGTTTGTGTCCTGGCGGATAATTTTCGAGAGCAGCAAATAATGAGTAACCTTGTTTTTCGTAAAAGATCGGAGCTTGAAAACTAAACGTGTCAAGATGCACCTGGTCGCACCCGCGCTTTTTCGCATACGCTTCGAACCGGGACAGCAGCGTTGAGCCTATGCCGCTGTCTCTGAATTGTTCATGGACCCAAAAGTTGGCAACGTAGAGCCAATTCCAGTTGATCTCACCCGAAATGCCGGCAACGATTGTGTTTTCCTGATCCCTCACGAAGATGGCGACCGTCTCGAACCCGGGCGCGTTGGTAATCGGCAACGCATGTTCTGTCAAACCGTTCGACAAAGTCTCAAGGGATTCATATTGCTAGGAGGACTCATCAAGTTTGAAGGTGAGTTCCATCTTAGACTATCCTGATTTTCGGTGAAATCATTTGAGCAAAATCATCTTCCGCTCCAGTGACTGCCCGCCAGCGATAAGACGATACACGTAAACACCGGAGGAAACGATTTCACCGGAACCGTTGCGTCCATCCCAGGTCGCGATGTGCCATCCTTCCGATTGGATTTCATCAGCGAATATCCGCACTTGCTGCCCGAGAGAATTGTAAATCCTCAACTCAACCTCTCCGCGTCTTTGCAGATAGTACTTTATTCTGGTTTCCAGGTTAAACGGGTTCGGGTAGTTTTGCTCCAAAACAAAACTACGAGGCAAAGAGACTCTGTCGTCGGTTACACTGGTGGGTTGGCCCAGCGGCAAGCGGCTTTCGTAAAAGCCGTTACCGTGCGTTGCCACCCGCAGAACGCGGTTGGCGCGCGCAATGGTCAGGTCCATCGCAATCACTGCGTCCGGCAGTTCGGCCATGTGCGCCTGCCAGGTCTGGCCGAGGTCGGGGGAGAAATAGACTCCCAGATCGCTGCCCACAAAAAGCTGCTGAGGAAAGTCGGGATCCACGATGACAGCCCAGGTAGGCACGTCCGGCAAACCAGCGCCGATGTCCTCCCAACTTGCTCCGCTGTTGCTAGACCTGAAAACATGCGAAGAACCAAAGCCGCCGAGAGTGGCATAAACCACCTGGTCGTCAGTAGGATCGACTGCAAGATCGGTGGGAAATCGATCCGGGAGGTCTCCGGTAATGTCGCTCCAGCTCAAACCGCCGTTGCCCGTGCGAAAGAGCCTGCCGCGGCTATCTCCCGGACTCGTGGCCGCATAAACAACATCGATACTTTGCTCCGAAATGGCCATGGCGATGAGGGGATTGGTATCCAGCGGTTGCCCGCCATTTGCCTTGCTCCAGGTTGTGCCGCCATCCACCGATTTGAACACGATGTTGCTGCCCGCGTACATGGTCAGGTTATCCGGCCCCAACACATAGGGAGCGATGAAATTGGTCAAGCGCGCCTCCAGGCCAGGCAGATTCAACTGCTGAAAACCACTGATCCCGCGCGTGTTGGATTTGCCAATGCTCAAGAACTGACCAGAGACATAGATCACGTTGTTGTCGCTTTGATGAATTGCGGTCCAGCCGCCGTCACAGCAGTACAGCCGGCGCCAACTCACCTGGCCTTCGTAGATGGCCGAATTGTTGTCCTGCAGGCCGCCGATGGTCATGAGCGAGTCGGAATAGGAACTGGAAGTGCCATTGTAAAACTGGGTTGTCTGGTACCCGTAGCTGCAGTTGCGCACTGTGCGCCCGCCATCAGTACTACGAAATACGCCGCCATCGTTGGCGAAATACATGATGTCGGGGTCCGTCGGATCGTAGACGATGTGGTGAAAATCTGGCCAGCTATCGGGCAGGCCACGCGCCCGGTTTTGGGCATCGGCCTGAAAGTAGCCCTGGCTTTGGGCAGTTGAAAGAAACGTGCCGCCAGATGTCGAACGGTATGGACTGAACGGTTGCCCTGCAGTCCAAACCAAATCGGGGTTGGTCGGATGCACGGCCACGTCGTGTGCGTACCACCCCTGAATCCGGGAGTAATCTACCGAGGACACAACGGACCAGCTATCCCCGTTGTCCACGGTTTTCGCAAGCCAGGTACCGGTTGCTTCATTGGTGAAAAGACTGCCGCTGGATTTACCGATGCTGGCGTACACAATGTTGGGCGACGATTGCGAAATCGCAAGCCGCACTTTTCCTCTGAACGTGACCACACCCGGGATGTTTGCCTTTTGCCAGGTCGTGCCGCCGTCCCGTGTACGGTAAATGCCGTGCCCGGGACTGCCCATGCCACCCGCGCCGACAAAGACGGTGTTGGTATCCGCCGGGTTGATCTCGAGGTCGGTTGCCATCACGACCTGGTGCGCGCGCTGCCAGGTCAGGCCGGAATCGTAACTACGGTAAGTGCCTTCAGTGGTGGCCGCCCAAACGGTGGCTGGACGCCGTGGATTGATCCGCACCATTTGCACCCCCCGCTGCTGCTGGAACAGCCAGTCGAGACTTTTTTGCCAGGTGCGGCCGCCGTCCGTGCTTTTCAGAATGCCGATGCCGTAGCTGCCGCGCGTGGTCCGGTCGCCCGTGATGCCGGGAAACGTGACCGGACTGCCATACACCTCGCCCGTGCCGATGTAAATCACGTTGGAGTCATCCGGCGCGATGGCGATGGAGCTCACGCCCAGCACAGGGAAACCGGTCGAGACATACTCCCAGGCGTTGTCCCCCTCACCGGCGGTATAGCTGCGCCAGAGTCCGCCGCTGGCCGACCCGGCGTAGATCGTGTTCGGGTTTTGCGGATTGACGGCAATGGCCAGAGTGCGGCCGCCGATATTGTGCGGACCGATGGCGCGCCACGGGTCAAGTTCCTGGACTGAGTTCAGTAAATTTTGTTTCGACAAGTCCTTCCTCATGACCGCGAAAGCATCCGCGATTCCGCTTTGCGGGAAACTTTTGGCGGGATAGGCGCGGGCATTCGTCAGGTAGTCGAGCGCTTGGCGCGCCCCGGAGGTTTTCAGTAACTCTTCGGGCTGCGTTTGTGGTTTGTCGGGAGAAACCAGAAAAAATGCCAAGATGCAAACTGATACCAGGAGAATGATTGCGAAGAATCTCACTTACACCTCACTTTGGATTTGACGTCAGCGCAGAAGCAGGGTGCCGTTCGCTTGCGCGCTTACACCCCGGGGTCTGCCAGACACCGGGGTGTGTTATTCGATCAAAGCGGCATGACGCCGGCAAACTTCATACCCGTCAGGTAAGCCAGGTCGCGATCCCAGGTTGTGATATCGTCCGCACAAAACTCGCTGAGATGTGTATGGCCGCAGGCGCGTGCCATCACTTGCATCAATTCAACCGTGGCGTTGAAAAAATTCTCCAGGCGGCGCGCGGACAATTCGAGATCGAGCCGCTTGCGCAGGTGCTCTTGTTGCGTTGCGATGCCCACGGGGCAGTTGTTTGTGTGACAGGCACGCATGGCCTGGCAGCCGATGGCCTGAATGGCGGCATTTGACACGGCAATGGCATCGGCACCCAACGCCAGCGCTTTGATGAAATCAGGTGCGGTGCGCAAGCCACCGGTTATAATGAGGGTGATGCCTGGGCAATCTCGTTTGTCGAGATGCCTGCGCGCGCGTGCCAGCGCCGGGATGGTTGGCACAGAAATATGATCCCGGAACAGCAGCGGCGCCGCGCCGGTCGCGCCACCACGGCCGTCGAGGATGATGTAGTCCACCCCAATTTTGATGGCCGCATCGATGTCTTCCTCGATGTGGTTTGCCGATAGCTTAAACCCGATGGGGATGCCGCCCGTGCAATCACGCACTTCATTCGCAAAATCCTTGAAATCGCTGGTGCTGGTCAAATCCGTAAATCGCGGCGGCGAGATAGCCGGTTCTCCTTCCGGGATGCCGCGCACCCGGCTGATCTTGCCCACGTTCTTGCGGCCGGGCAAATGGCCGCCGGTGCCGGTCTTTGCGCCCTGGCCGCCTTTGAAATGAAACGCCTGCACCTGCTTCAGCAACGTCATTTTGAAGCCAAATTTCGCCGACGCCAACTCGTAGAAGTAGCGGCTGTTCTCGGCCTGTTCTTCTGGTAACATACCACCTTCACCGGAGCAGATGCCGGTACCCGCCTTCTCTGCGCCGCGCGCTAACGCGGTTTTGGCTTCTTCTGAAAGCGCACCAAAACTCATATCAGATACAAACAGGGGGATTTTCAATTCCAGCGGTTTTTGAGCGGTTGGCCCGATGACGATGCTCGTACCCACTGCCACGTCTTCCAGGTGTGGCAGGCGCGCCAACTGTGCCGGCAGAATTTGAATGTCATCCCATTTCGGCAAGACATTTGTGCCAACGCCCATTGAGGCAATGGGTCCGTGATGGCCGACCTGTGAAAGCCCGTACTTTGCCAGATGATGAATCTCCGCTGTCTTCGGTTCCTCCGCAGCTGCGTGGGTGGCTTCAAACATGCCGAGGTATTCCTGCCGGTGCACCAGCTCCGGGTGCGCCTGTTCGTACGCCTCGATCTCGGTTTCATCGATCCACACTTCCCCCTCCTCGACCAAGGCTGTAAACTTGTGCAGCGCCTCAGCGTTGTTGTACTCGCTGATGCCGGTGTCCACCCGGTAATCCCAGTTGTGTACGCCGCAGATGATGTTGTTGCCCTCGATGCGGCCGTCCGCCATGAGCGCGCCGCGGTGCTGGCAGCGGCCGTACAGCACCGAAACTTCATCGTCGCAGCGCACGATGACCAGATCTGTGTTACGCACCAGCGCATGCGCCGGCTGGCGGTCTCCGAGGTCGTCCCATTTGTAAATGGCGATTCTTTCTTGCATGTGTAACACCTTTATTTGATTTCGAGTGAGATTATCATCATAAATTAGGATTTCTTATCAAGAAAGCAAGCCGGAGCTTGGAGTGACATTTTTACTGCTTTAAGATGTCACACTACGAATGTAAACCTGTCTAAATAAATGAAAGCAATTGATTCTGTCTCATGAACTCTTAAATTACGGGAGATACAACCATGCAGTCTAAGACAGCAACTGTGGTGCTCAGCACGCCAAAGGAAAAAGTATTCGCCTATCTCGCAAACATTGAGAATATGCCCAAGTGGTCTACCGAATTTTGCAAGCAGCTCAAGACCATCGATGGCAAAACCAAGGTTGTGACGGATAAGGGCGAGTTGTTTTTTCAAATCCGGGCTGATGAAAAGACCGGGGTCATCGATTTGATCATCGGCCCCACCGAAGATCAAATGAACGCAATCCCAAGTCGGGTGGTGGACTTGCCAGGCGGCGCCTGCGCCTATCTTTTTACTTTATTTCAGGCGCCGAACATGAGCGATGAGGATTTTGAACACGGTTACCGCTCGTT
>SMXE01000208.1 GCA_004357015.1 Caldithrix sp. | reverse complement strand
GAAAATACAGTCGAGGTCACTGCCGTTGTAGAAACCTCGCTGGGGCCGATTCGAAAAACCGTCAGCGTTTCTAAGCATAAGGCGCGTGTTAGCCTGCACTACCAGATTGACTGGCCGGCGTGTCCGATGGGAATGTTACGTCTCGGCGCAGTGACGCTCAATCCGGAGAATTTTGATCGAGACACGCTCTACTACAGCACGCATAATGGCGGACATCGGCCCGAAACCTTCCGCCTGGCCGGCGCAACCTTCGACCACGGGCAGCCTGTCTCCGGATTGGTTTCGGCCAACGCCGGAGTGGGGCTGACGGCTGGCTGGGTGGCCATCGGCGACGCCCAAAAGGGCATTCGGGTTATCGTGGATCAATCCCGGGCCGCTACCATTGGGTTGGTGGCTTATAAGGAACTGCAAGATACATACTTTTTGCGCCTATGGTTTTCAGCGCAGGAACTCGATGAAACCAGAAGGCCTGGTTTGGGATTGCCGGCAGAAGATGCCAATCTCCGATTTTCTTTTGCAATTGAACCCTTGCCTGGTTGAGGATAACTGTGAAGCAATCTAGAGAGCAGAACAAACAGTTAGCAAGGTTTTTACAAGATGCGAAGACCCTGTCCGTCTCATCCTTTGCAACATCGTTTGAAGACAGACTCGGCCCGGACCTTTATCCGGCATTTTTTGGCCGTACTCTGTCACTGTTTGCAGCGGGCACGGACCAGCGCGGTCGTAAATATCGCGATCTGCTCAACGAAATACCGACGGAAACGACGGTTCATGAGCGTACGTTTCTCTTTAATTTTTTTAAAGATGTTTGGTCTGGCCACTATCACGTTCTTGAAATCGGTCCGTTTCTCGGTGGCTCGACCCGGGCCATGGCGATGGGCATGCAGCTAAACAACAGCCGGCTGGACCGCTGCCGGTTATTTACGTTTGACAAATTTGACGATTACTATAGCCCTGACCGTCTTATCGCATTTCTCGCACCTCTATTTCAGAAAGGGTTGTTAGGTCAGGAAGCAGAAGATCACATTAAAAGTACGTCTGAGTTCCAGACACTCTTTCGGTTGATTCATCAAAACCACGCATATTACCGGTTCTTGGATCATGCTGAAGGGGTTTTGCCCAAAACCGCCGATGAAATTGCCGCACTAAAGAACATCTTCCGGCTGCCCCCGGCTGCCATGTTTGATGCGGTGTTCATTGACGGTTGCAAGAGCTGGTACGGAACAAAATATTTCATGCAGGCCGTTTGCGACCACGTTACCCCTGGCAGCCATTTCATTTTTCAGGACTATGGCGCCTTTACCTGCTTTTGGATTCCGGTCTTCATGACGTTGATGCGAGAGCATTTCAAATTGGTCGCTTGTGTTGACAATACCTATACATTCCGCCTCACAAAAAGCCTTGATGCACAAACGATTAGCGCGGGCTTCCCGGATTCGCCGGAGCAAATAGACCAAGCGACCTTCGAGGCAATTTTTGAATTCTTATTGATGGAAGCAGCCGACCGAAATGATACTTTCTGTCTTCAGAATTATGAGCTTCAGCATGCAGCCGCGTTGGCATATCTTGGTGACAGGGAGGAGGCCTACGCACGCATAAAGAGACTTCTGAATATCCCGTATTTCAGAAAGTATGACAGTTTGATTCGCCTGGCTCTTGAGTGCCCCACTTACACGCCGGAAGGCAACATCTATCTGAGCGCGCCGGGCGCCGATAGCAATTAATTGACGAGGGATGAAAATGTGCGAAACGACCACCATTCTCGAAAGGATTCGAGTTTTAAGGAACGAGGGTGATTATGATGATGCCTTTTCTTTGTTGAATAGACACTTGAAGACGAATCAAAAGGACCTCGGAGTGCTGATTGAGGCCGTGAGAATGTCTATTGCTTTAGGTGCAAATGAACAGGCGCTGAAACTATTCCATCATTTGGAGATGCTCCCGGATTGGCAGCAATCTCTGCCCGGCGGAATTCGGCTTCGGCTCACCTTGCTTTTTCCCGATAAATTCGACTCCCAATTTGCCGACGCCGCAATGGAAGATTCCGCAAGCTGGTGTACCGCATACAAAAAGAACGACAAAATTCCTCTTTACGCTGCCAATTTATTGGATTGGCTTATCAAATGCGGTGACGGCACAACGACCTACATTTTTGAATCACAGTGCCAATGCTGCCGCGAGAAACATCGCGTGCCTGTTCATATGTCATTATTCATCTATCGCGAGTATCTTTGTCCGCAGTGCCTGGCGAGTCAGTACATTGATTACGAATTGATCAAGGAGCACATAACCAGGCAGGACTCAAAACCGACGTCAACCGAGATGCACCGGTTCGATGACTATCTGCGCAGTCTGAGAAACAGGCTGAATTTCGATACCTTGGAGAAGAATGAATTTCCTTCCCTGTGCCAGTACCTGAACATAGATTATGCGTTCATATTAAATCAAATTGTATTGCGAAGACTCTATGAAGAATAAAGCCAAGTTAGCATCTGCCGGACCAAAAACTATCTTCTCCGTCGGCCTGTTCCCTGGCCGGAACCAGCAATTGATGCAGCACCTTTGTCAGGAGTTCAGGGTTATCACGTTTCAAGGCCACGCCTTTGAACCGACGCCCGGGGTAAAACCTGAACTTGTTGAAGACATTCTGGGCGAAGACGAACTCAAGTTGGATTATGAAGAGGCTTTCTGGGAAATGGGTCAGTTTCTCGAATTTACCAAATCCGAAATCGAGAAACTTTTCCCGGACAGCTCGATACCCCCACTCGGCCGCAGTGAATACAAAAGCTTTCATGCCTCATGCTTTTCTGCGTTCGTGCTGGCGCAGTTGTTCAGAAAGCTGGCGAAGAAGGTTAAGATTGATATGGTCGTCAGCAATGCAGACTATTCCGGCCTGAGACGCCCGACTATCATTGAGGCGAAGAAACTCGGCATCCCCACGTTTAATATTGAACACAGTTTCTTTGCTGCGCGCCCGGCCCTGTCTGCCTTGAAATCAAAGTCGGCGTATTCGAACTGGTTTGCAATTTCTGACTATGTTAATCTGGATAATCATTTGGAGAAGGAGTATTGGGAGGCGCTGTACAGCTACGGCGATGTTGGGGGAAGTGTGAACTTCGTTGTAAATGGCACCCCAAATGACTTGTCGTTCGATCCTGCCATTGCGAAAACAGAAGCGTTGAGAAGCCTCGGCCTCAAAGATGAGCAGTTCACCGTCACCGTCACGAGTACCTGGATCGAACCGCATAAACCCTCAGTCATCATCGCCGGTCAAATCGATCACGCGGAGTTCTTCAAGACTACGCTCCGTGCTCTGGCAGAGTTAAGAAAATTGAACGAAAAAATACAAGTCATCATCAAACTGCATCCCGCATTTGCGAGAAATCCCGTCTGGAGCGACACGGTTTGTTATCTGGAACGATTTGCAGAATCCATTGGTCTGCACATTGATCTGATCGCCCACGCGAAGCTGAGCGAAATTATCGCGGCGTCTGATTTGATGATTTGTCCGCACACATCTTCCCTGCTTTGGGAATTTTTTCTTGGGGACAAGCCCGGCATTGTACTGCCGCTGTCAAGTTTCTACGATGTTGCTTATGACCGGGACAAGCTGAACGAAAGCAATATCCTGTTCAGGGAGAATTGCATGAAATATGTTTTCGATAAAAACGAGCTTGTTGCGGCCATTCATTATTATATGAACGGGAAAAACCACTCACAATACATTGAGGCGGCACATGCTATCAGGAAGGAAAATGATATTCAACTGCTCACCGTGGATGAAAAATGCCAGAACATTTGCCGGTGGATAGAAGAGTTCCTCAGCGACAATGAGCAACCGAAAAGCAGCGATATAGCGGTTGCCGATGCAGGGCCGGATTCCGGCAGCGCTGACTGGCTGTTTCAGACGGCCCGACAATTGATCGATGCAGGCAAGACTCGCGAGGGACTTTCGCTGCTCAACCAGGTGCTGAGGTTCGATTCGGCACACGCTGGCACGCTCAATCTCATGGGCGACATCTACCACCAGCACGGGCAGGAAGAGCGAGCGAGGGAGATGTGGCAGATGGCCAAAGGGCGTTAACCTGCAAGATATTTGATCGGTTGCGCGCATTCTTCCTTTGATTCGATTTTATTTCAAAAAAAGTCAAAAAAGTTGAGCTGACACTGGCAAGTAGGGGCGGCGGTTGCCGATAATTAAACTAAGAAAACCCCTTGGATTAAGGACTGTCAGAGACGGAGAAGAAAATGTCAGCTCAGATTGCAAACCAGAATAGACGGGAAAATCCTTACCTGGTGCAGCAAATCAGGACCGCCTCGCCCGAGAAGTTGATCTTGATGCTTTATGAGATCGGCTTACGGAGTTGTCGTGCAGGTCAAAGGGAAAAGGCCGCCAGAGTATTCGTTGAGCTGATTTCTGCGCTGGACTTTGACTACAAGGCGGTCGCTATGGAGTATTTCGATCTCTACCGCTACGCTTTGGACCAGGTGCACAGCGGACAATTTCAGAACGCGATCATGGTTTTAGAAGGACTGCGCGAGGTATGGGAAAGCGCGGTCATGGGCCGCACTACAGGAAACCAAAATTGAACCATTCAAGGAAGAGTGCTTCTCAAATTCGGTTAATTTCGAGGAGTTAATAAGATGGGCTTTGATATCTTCGCATCAGGTAGTTCAAGCATAGATAGACTGATCGAGACCACGCTGCAGATTGAATCAATACCGCGTTTCAGATTGGAGGACAGGAAAGCAGCGCTTAACGTTCGCAAGAAAGTCCTGTCGGATCTGGATTCGAAGCTTTCGGCGCTCACTTCGCTGGCGAAAAAGTATACCGACGTTCTGACAGATTATTTTGCAGCCAAGACGGCATCAAGCAGCGACTCCGCTCTGTTTTCGGCCACGGCCGAATCCTCGGCGCTGGTGGGCAACCACGACGTTTTTGTCGAAAGGTTGGCGATCTCTGACACGCGCGTTTCTCAGCAGTACAGCGCAACGGGAACTGAGTTGCGAACGTTTTTTGATACCAACGGATCCCAGACTTTTCAGATTTCAGTCGGACACCCCACGGACAGTGACAGCAGCAACCGCGAAACCATCTCGGTGACGGTGAATCCCACCGGCTCTACCAATGATGACATCATGGACGAAATCGCGTTGGCGGTAAACAACGCTATGAGTTCGGCGGTCACCGCTGACACCATCGATGCGGACGAAAAACTCAGCGCCTCGGTGGTGCATGAGGAAGACGGCAAGAGCCGGATGATCTTCAAGAGCAGTAAATCCGGATTCACCTACCGCATGGTCATGACTGACTCCGGTAATTCACTGCTTTCGACTTTAGATATCAATAACACAGCTCAGTCTTCCGGTACCGCCGGTGGATACATCACCTCTGTTGGCACATCCGCTTCGGACAGCCTGTTAAACGCCAAGCTGCAAGTCAACGGATTGACTT
>SMXE01000207.1 GCA_004357015.1 Caldithrix sp. | reverse complement strand
CCCATTGTTCAAAAAACCAGTATAAATTTTCGCCAGTCGATTCTTCTATGGCTATTTTCAAATCGTCACTGACGACGTTAGAGAACTCGTGCTTTTTAAGGTAATAACCGAGCGCTTGAAAATAGGGCTCATCACCGAGAATTTTTCTCAACATGTGCAGCACAACCGCCCCTTTTAAATAGGTATGCTCTGTGTTATAAATAGTGTTTGCGTCGTCGAAATTGTGGTACTCCAATGGCCTGATGATGTGCTGGTTGCGCACATAGTTGAAATATTGCTCTTTAGCAAGCTGGACATCGAACAAAAGCTGATCTTCACTTACGGATTCTTCATCCCAGAGCATCATGAGGTAGCTGGCGAAACTCTCATTAAGCCAGAGATAACTTAAGTTTCTGCACGTCAGAGTATTGCCAAACCAATGATGAGCCAGCTCGTGTGAAATAATCGCCTCAGCGGACCACGAAGCCGTATAATGATCCAATGTTGGATTGAAATCAAAAGGCGAATTCTCGGTGCGCAATATACTTGCTCGGTGTCCGGTGACTCCGGTGTGCTCCATCGCACCGACAGCGTAATCCGGAACGGCTATTTGATCGTATTTGATCCAGGGATATTTGTAATAGAAGCGATTGGAAAAGTATTCGAGCATACGCGTTGTGTTTCGGAAAGCATAGGCGCCCTCTTTGAGCTTACCACGTGGGACCCAATAGTTGAGTGGAATCGTACCAAATGCGGGCGGCAGTTCTCCTTTTTCAAAGTCACCGACGTATATGCTAATGAGGTAATTGGGATGCGGCAAAGTTTGCTTCCAGTGATAAGTCTTCTCGCCATTTTCTGCTTGAGTTTCCTGGATAAGCTTTCCATTGGATATCACAACATATGGCATGGGAACCGTCACTTTCATTTCTGTTGAGAACTTATCATTGACATCATTATAGATAGGAAGCCAGTTTGCATGTAGACCGTCCTCGCCATAAGTAGAAATATAGAAAAGCTTCGGATTGTCGGGATTCCGGACAAAATACATGCCCGCTCTTGGTTGGCAGCTGTAGTTAATAACAATCGAGAATGTATCCTGGTTGGTCATTCGAGTCGGCAAAGTTATGATGACGGCATTATCGCTCTGACGAAATTGCATTTTAACATCGTTATCCTGCATGCTAACCCTTTTGATATTGAGCAGGATCGCAGCGAGAGTGACACTTTCAATCTTTCGCAATGGTGTAAGGGTAACAGTTGCTTTTCCAAAGACTTGCTTCTTGTCAAAATCAAATGATAGTTCCGCCATGTAATGGATAATATCGTAACTCCGTTCTCGGTTGGCGTGATAAGCTCCTTCCGGAAGCCTCTGGGCATTCAGTGGACTTAGAAAAACAGCGAGGTAAACCAGACAAAAGAGACTTCTGAAATGTTTGGTCATGATCGTTTTTTTCTCCTATTCAGTGTGCGAAATTCGATCTGTACTCATTCAACGAGTCGGTTATATTTTCTTAAAACATCTTTTAATCGATCATGAGGAAGCCCATAAACAGTATTGCCATTGATTCCGGTCATGGTTTCGCCGGCTATGAGTGCATTAACAATAGCTTCTTCGGTCGCCTGTGCGGTCGCCAAAAACAGCGGCGATATTTGATCGTTCGGCAGCATTTTTACCTGTTGAACATCAATACGACTTCCTGCTCCGGAGTTAGCGGTCGAAAAGGCTATAAAAATATCCCCGGAAGTATTACTTCCATACCCCCCGACTTTGGCAATACCAATGGGAACCCGCCTTGCCAATCTTTTTAGTTGGTGCGGCAATAGAGGCGCATCCGTAGCTACGACTACAATTATCGAACCGCTGCCATCCGAGCCGCGTTTCGGGGTCAAATCGGGAATCTCAGGTCCGACCGGCGCACCGGCGATTGTCAAAGTGCGCCTGCCTCCATAATTCGCTTGAACCAACACGCCGACCGTATAACCACCCGCACCCTCGCTTAATTTACGGGATGCAGTTCCGATGCCCCCTTTAAATCCATGGCAGATCATACCGGTTCCGCCGCCGACGCCACCTTCAGCGATTTTACCGGAAGAAGCGCCGTTCAAAACGGCAAAGACATGTTCTTTCTTAACATGAAAACCGTTGATGTCATTCAGAAAGCCATCGTAAGTTTCAGCGACGATGGGTAGCGCCCAAAATATATCAGGAGCGTTTGGCAATGGATCAAAGATCTTGTTTTCATACATCCAGGCGATAACGGCATCCCGCACAATACCGACACTATGGGTATTTGTAATCGTAATCGGCCCCTCTAAAAATCCGGATTCTTCAACCCAGGTGGTGCCGGTCATTTCGCCATTTCCATTTAAAGTATACCAGCCGGCAAAAACCGGGTCGTAGCTTTTCCCCCGCGGCAGAATGGCGGTTACACCGGTTCTGACCGGTCCCTTGCCGACCTCAAGTTTTCCCACACCGGAAATAAGGGTTGTATGGCCCACTTCCACGCCTTTCACATCAGTTATTGCGTTCAAAAGGCCGGGGGTTCCAGGGAAAGGAATGCCGAGATCGCGGGCTCTGGGTTTATCTTCTCCGAAAACACATTTCGAACATACAGTACAAACGAAAATGAAAATGAACAAGCGAACATGATTAGACAAGCGACTTGGATTCTTTGTCATTTAAATGCTCCTTATTTTGAATCTGTGACTCTCTTAAAATAGATGGGTCATAGAAAGTGACTTTCAATTCTGCCACGTTTCCCATCTCATCGAGGTAAAACATGAGAAAAGATTTGGCCGGCATATCATAAATCGGGTGACGCCAGGTGAGTCTAAATGTATCATGGTGCCAGTGCTCTAAGTCACCGATATGTCTGGGATTATAATCAAAAACGAGTTTGCCAATTCTCATTTTTAATTTCTGTATATCCGGACAATTGATCAAAATACCTGCCGGTATATTCTTCTAATTTAAGAGATGGTTTCGTTCCTTTGGCTCGCTTGGCTTGAAGTTCTTGTTCTCGTTTTTTCCGTCTTTCTGCTCCCTTCTTTTGTCGTTTCAAAAATTCAACGCTCCAATCCCGCTCTGGCAGGCCAAGCAACTTATCAAGGATTCTGTAAGTTAAAGCTGTTGTGAGAGAGTTATCCGCAAAATTCGTGAGAACCATGACTCCGAGATTTTTTTTCGGAATCAGCGTTTGCAGAGAAATCACTCCTGATAGGCCGCCTCCGTGGTTGAGCACTTTGTCGCCATTGTAGTCGGAAAGGAACCAACCCAATCCATAGCCTGCGAACTGCCTTCCGAGCATTTTTTCTGTCGACTCCGAGATGTTCCCTTAAGAATCATCGGGTGAGGTATTCAATAGTACTGAACATTTTCTTTCATTCTTAATGAACAAAATAAGGCTTTGAATGTCAGTGTCAACTGAATTTTTTGATGAAACATAGCGTCGACAAATGAGCATTGTACAGGAATTTATTCTCCCATCATCCATAAGGCCGCCCCACAGCGCCTTTGACAGATTCAAACTCTTCTGCCGCTCCTTCCGGGGGTCGAGTAAATAAGCTCACGAGAATGGTTAACACACTTCCAACTACAAAGCCGGGGATCATTTCATAAAGGTCGTAAAATTGCGCCTTGAACACGACCACCCAAACAACCGTAGTTATGAAACCGCCTGCCATGCCAGCCAAAGCACCGGCAAGGGTCGTGCGTTTCCAGAAAAGCGCGCAAAGAATCACCGGGGCAAATGCGGTCGCCAACCCCGACCAGGCAAACAGCACAAACCAAAAAATGACGCGCACTTCCGCCAGTGCAAATGGCAATGCAATCAGCCCCACCGCAAGGGTGGTGAGTTTGCCGTAGCGCGACAAAAGGCGTTCCGAGAGAGAGGGGCGAAAAACCTTCTGGATAATGTCACGAACCACGGCCGAAGAAGCCAGGATGAGCAGCGAATCTACCGTGGACATGATAGCCCCAAGAACAACCACAACGAAAAAGCCGGTAAAAATTGCCGGGAAGAGTTCGGTACTCATCATCGGCATGATGGTTTCGGGATCTGCCAAGCCTGGGAAAAGGACTCGCCCTGCCATGCCTGAAAAAACAGCTCCGAGATCGAAAATAATGATGCACACGACAGCGACCAGACTTCCGGTAACGATCTCCTGTTTGTCTTTTGCTGCGATAAATCGAGTCAGGAGTTGCGGTACCCCGAGAAAAGCCAGTCCAATTCCAACAAAACCGAGCGCACTTAAAATACCAGGGATCGAAAACCCATGCTCTCCCATCGGCATCAACAAATTGGCGTCGATTTGCCCAAGCTGATTCATCAGCGGTAGCCAACCGCCGGCAGCCACAATTCCAACTACAGCCAGTACAGACAGCCCAGCGGCCATCAGCAGACCTTGCAGAAAGTCGGTGTAGGCAACCGCTTTGAAACCGCCGAGCGTCGTATAAAATAAGGTAATTGCGGCACCCAGTAAAACGCCGGTAGAATAGTTCATGCCAAGGAAAGAGTTGAAAGCTTTGCCGGTCGCTACTAACTGAGCTGCCATGTAGGTGCCGACCATGGAAAGAATAATGATAACACTCAGGAAGCGAAGCCAGTGTCGGGTATCGCGGAAGCGTGCTTCGAGGAAATCGGGGACGGTGATGGCATTATACCGGTCGCTGTATTCCTTAAAGGGTCGTCCAATTAAGGTCCAGCCGAGAGTGACACCCAGTACTTCACCGAGCACGACCCAGAGCGCGTGAATGCCGACCAGGTACCCCATACCGGTCAGTCCGAGCAGCAGCCAGCCGCTTTCGCCGGTGGCATTTGAGCTAAAAGCAATGACCCAGGAAGGGAGCTTCTTGCCGGCGACGTAGTACCCCGCAACACTGGTCGATTCTCTTCTTCCCCAAATACCGAAGAACAGAAGGACAAGCAGGTAAGCACCGAAAACAACAAGAATGGCGTAGGAAGCCATCGAATTAACTGCTTCCATTTTTCAAGTTAGATTTCCCGTTCCGCCGGTGGCTGAAATAGAAAACCAGGACAATGCTCAAGCCAAGCCCAACCGAAGCGATCAGCAAGAGCCAGGCTGTCCAGGGAAGACCCGCGATCATTCCTCACCTCCAAAATTGACCATTTTTAGTTTTCGTGTCCCAAAGGCTTCAAGCCAATAAGGATCTTCTACCCGGGGCGAATGCAAGTGAATGAATGAGACCAAGACCGAATATCAGCACTAGGTATTTTTTGAACATTGAAGATTGCTTTGGTTACCTGAATGAGTCAGTGTTTTTACCTTTCGCAAGCCCGACGCAGCCGTTCCAGAGCATCATCAACTTCAGCTTCAGTCACCAGCATGGACGGACCCATCCTAATCACATTATTATTTAAGCCACCGATGCCAATAAGAAGTTTTTCCTCTTTTGCTGCTTCGAGAAGAGCTTTTGTTTTTTCCGGAGAGGGCTTTTTAGTTTTACGATCTTCAACTAATTCCAGGGCTTGCATGAGTCCCATGCCGCGTACCTCTCCAATCCACTCATGTTCGGCGTAAAGCGCATCCAGTCCTGCACGAAGCTGGCGCCCGCGTTCTGCAGAGCGCGCCGGGGTGTTCTCGCGTTTCATTACTTCCAAAGTTGCTTGGGTCGCCGCCATGGTAATGGGGTTACCTCCGAATGTGGTGATAGTTTTGGCCTTCCACGCGGCCGCGATCTCAGGGCGCGTGATAGTAGCGCCAACCGGAAAACCATTGGCGATACCCTTCGCCATCACCATTATATCCGGCTCGACGTTCCAGTGTTCAATGCCAAACCATTTCTCACCCGTGCGACCGAACCCGGCCTGTACTTCATCGCAGATGAACAAACCGCCACAGCTTCTGATGATTTCGGCAGCTCGCTGGAAGTAGCCAGGTGGCGGCACAATATAGCCACCTACCCCCAGAATGGTCTCAGCGATAAATGCAGCTGGCCGGCCACTGGTTGTCGTTTCGATAACGTCAAGAATATCATCTGCGAACTTTTCACCGAGATTTGGCTCAGTGGGATCGAAGGGAGATCGGTATGTGTAGGGAGAAATAGCATGCTTAATGCCTGCTATTGTGCTCGAAACAGGCCGCCAGGACGAGTGTGCCGTTAAGTTTGTCGCGAGCGTGCTTCGACCGGAGTAAGCGTGACGCAGTGTAATGACTTCGTGACGACCTGTATATTGCTGGGCAAGCATAATTGCGGTTTCTATGGCCTCGGTACCGCTATTCGTGAAGAAACAAGATTTCAATTTTCCAGGTGTAATCTCAGCAAGCTCCCGGGCAACGTTAATCTGGTTCTCCGTGATATAAAGCGTCGATGTATGACCGAGCCGTCCGACTTGTTCACGTACGCGTTCCACAACATCCGGGTGACAATGTCCAATTCCAGTTGTGAGAATTCCTGCGAAAAAGTCGAGATATTCGACACCCTCAACGTCAATGACATTCATTCCACTTGCGTCGACTATCGTAATCGGGTCATTATAAAGTGGTTTCACACAAGGAAAGAGAAATTCTTCATGTGCTGCTCTAAATTTTGAATTGCTTTTTGTCAATGTGGCCGCATTAGATTCATTCACAAATTTTACCTCTTTTTTTAAAACAGAGACCTTTGACCTTTTTCGTCTTTTTATAAAATCACCAACGTGAAATCACTACTCTTTTGTCGGTATAAAATTCGATTGCATCGCGTCCCTGCGCTTTCAGATCGCCGTAGAATGAACCGCGAGATCCACCAAAAGGAAAGAAAGCCAACGGCGCTGCGACTGCGATGTTCACGCCAATCATGCTGATGCCAGCGCGGTAGCGAAATTCGCGAGCTGTCCGACCACTGGTTGTAAAGATAGACGTCGCATTGCCATATCGGTTCCGGTGCATCAATTCCACTGCATCATCCAGAGATTTGGCGTGTGTAAATGTCGCGACTGGACCGAAGACCTCCTCTCTTCCTATGACCATTTCAGGTTTGACATCCGTGAACACGGTCGGCCCGACCCAGTGTCCTTTTGGATAAGCAGCAACTTCAGCCTCACGGCCATCGAGAAGAAGTGTTCCCCCTTGTTTAACACCTTCATCAATGTAGCTCCGCACTCTTTCACGATGGGGCCCGGAGATAACCGGCCCCATATCAACATTTTCTTCCAAGCCATAACCTAAACGCATTTCTGCCGCACGTTGCAAAACTTTTTCTCGAATGGGTGCGAGAGCATCAGCAACCCCGACAACCACACTTCCGGCAAGACAGCGCTGGCCTGCGCAACCGAAAATCGACGCGCTTACAGCTTGGGCTACCTGGTCGTAGTCGGCATCAGGCAGCACAATCATGTGGTTCTTGGCTCCGCCCAGCGCCTGGACTCTCTTGCCTTCAGCCGCGGCTTTGGCATAAATTATCTTGGCAACTTGACTCGAACCCACGAAGGATAAGCCCTTGACGTCCGGGTGTTCTAATAGTGCAGTGACCGCTTCCTGATCTCCATGAACCACATTCAGGACTCCAGGCGGTAGTCCAGCTTCCTCAGTCAGTATCACAATCTGCTGATGAGTCAAGGGATCTTGTTCGCTTGGCTTGAGCACAAACGTATTGCCTGTTGTAATCGCGTAAGGCCAAAACCAAAGGGGAATCATGACTGGGAAGTTGTAGGGTGTAATCGCTGCGAAAACACCGAGCGGCTGCCGGATGGTTTCACAATCAACGCCCGGGGCGATGTCTTCAAGCGTATCGCCCATCAGCAAGGTAGGCATGCCGCAAGTATGTTCTACATTCTCGATGCCGCGCTGAATTTCGCCTCGTGATTCAGATGAAGTCTTGCCGTGTTCCTGCGTGAGAGAAACTGCCAGATCATCGGCCTTTTCTTCCAGTAGAGCTTTGAGGCGGAAAAGAACTCGCGCACGCTCCACAACCGGTGTTTCACGCCAGGCCGGGAACGCCTTCTTTGCTGCTTCGACGGCTTTACCCACGTCAGCGTGATTTGACAAAGGAACCCTGGCCAAAAGCTCACCTGTGGCCGGATTCGTGACCGGAAGCTCTTTGGTACTCGAAGCAGAAACCCAATTTCCACCAACATAGTTTGGGATGACGCCACTCTTATCGGTTGCTGGCTGCACGAAATTTTTCGCGGCTTTAAACCATCGACCTCCTCGATATTTGGCAACTAGAAATATCTTAGCAGTGAGAACGAATCAAACTATCAAATAATGACAAAATTGTCAAGCAGAATGTTTTGATTTTCGGTGTGATTAACAGGGGACGTTAAGACTTACCCAACCAAATCCTTCAACTCATCAAGCATATTCCGGATCACTTTAAAGCCGCCTTTCCAGAACGTCAGGTCCGAAATATCCAGACCCAGTTTAGCGATGAGGTTCTTGGGCCAGTCGGAATCTCCTGCGGCCAGAAGCGCGCGATACTTCGGCACAAACGCTTCTCCTTCTTCTTCATATTGATTAAAAAGAGCCAGAACCAGAAGCGCACCAAAACTGT
>SMXE01000206.1 GCA_004357015.1 Caldithrix sp. | reverse complement strand
GTTTGGAAGAATGCTTGATTCTCTACGGCAGGACAACTGTTCACGGAACAGTTACCGGCATTTCATACGGCCCCGCGTGCAACGCGGGTTACCTGGGAAAAGCGAGCGATGAAGCCATTTTCTCAAAAATGTGAAGCATCATGGTCAGCATGAAGATAGAGCAAACCTCTACTTTTGCAAATTATCAGACGCGCGTTCATTCTACTCACCGATAATCTTCACCAGCACGCGTTTCCGGCGTCGCCCGTCGAACTCTGCGTAGTAAATCTGTTCCCATGGCCCGAAATCGAGTTGGCCGTTGGTGATGGCCACCACCACCTCGCGACCCATGATCTGGCGTTTCAGGTGGGCATCGCCGTTATCCTCGCCGGTGCGGTTGTGGCGGTAGTGCGAGATAGGTTCGTGCGGCGCCAGCTTCTCCAGCCAGTCGTCGTAATCCTGAATGAGGCCGCTTTCGGCATCGTTGATGTACACACTTGCGGTGATATGCATGGCGTTTACAAGGCAAAGGCCTTCCTGCACCCCGCTTTTGGTGACGAGATCCTTTACCTGCACGGTGATATTAATGTAATCTCTTCTCTTGGAGACATCAAACCAGAGATGTTCGGTTAAGGATTTCATTTGTTCTCCATCTTGATCTGAAGTCGAGTTTAGCCGACAGGCGCGGAATAGTTCAGGCAATTGTCCACAAGATTCAGTAACTGCATTTTCTTGAGCGGTTTGCCTAGAAAAGCAAAGCCGTTCTGCTGGGATTTGCGGGCGTTATTTGTCTGTCCGCTGATAATGATCGCGGGAACGTTTCTATTCGCTGCCTGCCTGATAGCCAGGCACAAATCGACGCCATCCTGATAGCCCGGCAAATTAAAATCAGAAATCACAAGCTCAGGCTCCACTGTCCGGCTAACAGCGAGCGCCTCAACCGATGAACTACAAACAACCACGGAATGACCAACACTTTCGAGCATCCTTTTTAGAATGCTGCCAATAAACTCTTCATCATCTACCACCAGCACCGTCCTCTGTTTGCTTTTCCTCATTCTTCCCTCGCTGGATTACAGGTTTCCACAACGGTTAGTTCGTGGGATCAATCCACTTATCCACAGGTTATCAACAGCTATCCATAACCAACAATCTTTCTATTAAGCTCTTGATTTTTCAGGTATTGCGGCTTCAATCAGCAACCAATATATTGGGTCCACACTCGTTTGCCATCTGATTTCGGATAGAAAGCTGCTGTGACTTATTCACAAGTTATCAACAGGAAAACTCTGCTCAATCACTTGATAAAATGTAACTTACGGATACTTTATTTCCAAGGAGAATTTCGAGGCATGAACTAAAAGGGTGGCCACCCTGACAAAAAGTGCTATCTCCCAAGCGGACATGAGCAGAGCGATCCCGGCAAACGCCATGTGTCAGAATTTGTTGGTGATTGTTAGACGCCATGGGGCTTTGGGGTCATATTTTCTCATTCTTTGAACATATCCGGCGCCCAAGAATAAAAATATTCGAAAAGACAACTGGTCAAACTCGAAGGATTTTACTCGAAACAAGAGTGCCCATATTATCTCAGGTTGGTGGAGATATGAAATCCTGAAAAGAAGAAACGTTGACTTTTGTGACGAATAACCTGAAATTAGCTGCTGCCACCATCGCGGCCATCTATAAAGACTGATGGCAGATTGAGTTGTTTTTCAAAACGATTAAACAAAATCTTCGCATAAAAACATTTGTCGCGTTGAGGTCCAACTCAAGTCGTTTACCGATTTCTAATTGAATTACAAAAAATCCGTGTCAATCAGTGTGAATCCGTGGCTAAATCACCTTATGAGGAAACCGAGGAAGTCTAAATTTAGATGAAGCGCAAATTGACACCGCGGTTTCAGAAAAGTGAAAGCCCAAGCATGAGCGAGAATTCTCTATGAGCCTGAAAGAAATGTGGCGTTGGCAGCCACCCGGCGACTGGCTGAAAATCACAACCATCGACGCACACACGGGAGGCGAGCCACTGCGCGTCATCGTTGACGGCTTTCCGGATTTGCCAGGGGACACCATTTTGGCGCGCCGCCGGTTTGCGAAGGAAAAGTACGACCACCTGCGCACCGCCATCATGTGGGAGCCGCGCGGCCATGCTGACATGTACGGTTGTCTGATCACGCCGCCGGTCACACCGGCGGCGGACTTCGGCGTGCTATTTCTGCACAATGAAGGATTTAGCACCATGTGCGGCCACGGCATCATCGCTGTGACCAAAGTGGCGCTGGAGACCGGCCTGCTACCGATGGCGGTTCCGGAAACCACCGTCAAAATCGACACACCTGCAGGGCTGGTGACGGCATTCGCCAGAGTCGAACGCGCGACGGTTAAAAGCGTCTGCTTTCACAACGTGCCGTCGTTTGTGGTGGCGCTGGATGAGACCGTCGAAGTTCCCGGATTGGGCGAGGTCAGATACGATCTTGCGTTTGGTGGCGCGTTTTACGCGTACGTGCAGGCAGCGGACGTCGGGCTGAACTGCACGCCTGAGAACTACCGCCAGCTCATCGAAAAAGGCATGGCCATCAAACGGTCCGTGATGATAGCGCGTGAGATAGTACACCCCTTCGAGGCTGAGTTGAATTTCCTCTACGGCACCATTTTCATCGCACCGCCTGGAAGCAAAGACGCGGACAGCCGCAACGTCTGTATCTTCGCCGCAGGGGAAGTGGACCGCAGTCCCACCGGTACCGGCGTAAGTGGGCGAATGGCCATTCACCACGCGCGCGGGGAAATCGGCATCGATGAGCCCATGGTGATTGAAAGCATCCTGGGCACCACGTTCACGGGTCGGGTTAAGGAAACAACCACGTTCGGGCCGCACGCTGCGATCATTCCGGAAGTGGAAGGGACCGCGTTTATCACCGGTAAGAGTGAGCTTCTAATCGACCCCAATGATCCTCTGCAGGACGGCTTTATTCTGCGATGATGCAGCATTAGGATTCTGTACCACCAAACCTGAAAGGAAAACACATGTTTGACACACAAATCTACGTTCAAAGAAGAGAACATTTGAAGCAACAACTGTCGTCCGGGTTGCTGCTCTTCCCCGGTAACAACGAGAGTCCCATGAATTATCCCGACAACGCTTACCGTTTCCGTCAGGACAGTTCTTTCTTGTACTACTTCGGCCTCGACTTCCCCGGTCTCGCTGCGGTCATGGATCTCGACACGGGCAGCGAAACTATTTATGGTGACGATTTGACCGTCGACGAGGTCGTATGGATGGGCCCGCAGCCCACCATGCGAGAGCGTTGCGCAAAGGTGGGCGTGCAGGATGTACTCCCGGCAAACAAGTTTGCTGATGTCGTGCAGGAGGCAGCCGCAAAGGGTCGGGAAGTCCACTTTCTGCCGCAGTACCGCGGCGACACGATTATTTTGCTGGCAGACATTCTGGGTCTTGCGCCGAAGATGCTGAATGGTTCCGCCTCGCAGGCATTCATCAGGGCAGTGGTGCTGCAGCGTTCGGTTAAGGTGCCGGAGGAAGTGGCCGAAATTGAAATCGCGTTGGACATCACCCATAAGATGCACATCTATGCCATGAAAATGACAACGCCCGGAGTGGTCGAGCAGGAAATCGCCGGGGCTTTGGAAGGCATCGCATTGACACGCGGCAACGGCGTCCCCTACCCTGTCATTTTTTCCGTGCACGGAGAAACGCTGCATAACCACTACCACGGCAACCTCATGCGCGAGGGGGACATCGTGCTCAACGACAGCGGTGCAAGTTCACCCCTGCACTATGCCGGCGATATAACGCGAACGATACCCGTTTCCGGCAAGTTTACGCAGCGGCAAAAAGAAATATACGAAATCGTCTTCGACGCTATGGAAACCAGCATCGCGCAGATTAAGCCGGGCATGAAGTTTCGTGACGTGCATTTGCACGCCGGCAAAGTTATTTGCAACGGATTGAAAAGCCTGGGTCTGATGCAGGGAGACACGGAAGCGGCCATAGCTGCCGGTGCGCACGCCCTGTTTATGCCGCACGGCCTCGGACACATGATAGGACTCGACGTGCACGACATGGAGGTGCTCGGCGAGGACATCGTCGGTTACGATGAACAAACGCAGCGCAGCGAGCAGTTTGGGCTGGCTTATTTGCGCCTGGCGAAAGAGCTGCAGCCGGGTTTTGAGCTAACCGTCGAGCCGGGCATCTATTTCATTGCGGAGTTGATCGATATGTGGCAGGGTGAGAACAAGCACGGCGAGTTCATTAATTACGAGGCGGTGCAAAAGTACCGCGGCTTTGGCGGCATCCGCATCGAAGAGAACGTGCTGGTAACGGACAGCGGACAGCGCATTCTGGGCAAGCCCATCCCCAAGACCATCGCGGATGTGCAGGCGTTGTGCTCATCTTGAATTAACGCAATCTTTTTTGATGGGCTTAACAGGATAGACAAGATAAAATGAATTTTCAAAATTGCGTCCTTTGCCCTTCGAAACCGGCGAAACTTACGGAAAGTGGACATGAATTTCGGCTTTGTCCGCCATTCGTAACGATTTACCACACAGTGTCTAAGCGCAGCTCAACTCCCTTGTAATCCAACACCTCCAGGCAAAAGCCGTGATCGCACTGTGTCGAGCGTCTTCTTTCCCCCGCAAATAGTTGCAGGCTAACCTGGGGAAGCGGCTGCCAGCCAACATTGCTGTTGAAAAAATATTTAACCTCACTTTCCCGCAGCGGGTCCACACCGGTCACATCAGGATCCGTGCTCCTTTCCAGGCTGAACGCCAACGACCATTTGTGCCAGTTTTGCAGACTTAGATTGGCATATAGATTGGTCAGGGTGTAAACAAAATCTGGGGAAAACTCGCGTTTGACATTTTGCCATTCCAGGTCCAAACCGATAATGGTGCCGTTGCTGAAGGTATAGTCGGGAACGATACCGGTTGTGATGCGACGAGATTCGGAAAGGAATTCTTCTTTGCCGTGATCAAAAAAGAATCGTGCCGTCCAGGGATCGAACGTGTAGTCGATTCCTATGTAGCGCTGCAAAAAGAGGTTGCCGGAATTGTTTTTTGCCCGACTGAAGTTGCCTGTAATCCTCGTCGGAAGCTGGGGAGAATAATAGAGTTCAGCCTGGTAACCCCGTTCCCCGAACGAGTCCAGCCTGTGGGTGATGCGATTTAGGAGATACTCGCTGTTCTCCCGAATCAAAGGCGGTGGATCGTTAATGCCGAAGTCAAACGCCTGGTAGTCCTTATATTCGAGGCTGCCGCCGAGTGTACTCCAGGTGAAATTACCGGTTACGTAAAGGGCATGCGGCGTTTGCCGGTTGAATTTGGCTAACTTGCCGTAATCTTTATTGGTAGCGTACTCCGAATAAAAATCAAAGGTTAAATCTTTGGCGCCGATTTGCGTTAAGAAATCATCCGCGCTCCAGGATAAAAAATAGCTGGAGAGCTTATCTTTGCTTGTGGTATTGTATACGAGATAGGCTGTTCCAAGGGTGATGTTGGCCGGAATGTTCACACTCAATTGTCCGCCCCTTAGGTCGCCCTCAGCCCGCTCTTCCGGCGGGTCGAGGGCATTGACAGGCGTTTCCCCGAGCAAGAATTTAGCGGAGACCGGACCTCGATTAAAATTGAGGTTCAGGCCGCTTAAATCCCGGATAACCCGATGCTGAGTGCGAAAGACCCGGCTTTCATTTACAAAACCGGGCAATTCAAAACCGCGGAAGATGATGCCCCTGCCCAAAATGGCGTAAGAGTTCCCCAAACGCGCAGAACCCCAATCCGCGGTGTATTCCAGGTATTTTTGACTCACCCGGTCATAGCGGTTACCGATATGGTCAGCGCGGAAACCCTCGGTTCTGATGCCGCCCAAAAATGAATTATAGCGATATTCCAGAATCAAATCGCTAAATACGGCCGGGTTGTTTTCATTATCAATATTCGGCAGTTTCCCGTACCTGGCAGTTGAAAGCGTGCGGATGCTTAACTGAGCTGAAGCAGTGCTAAATGTGAATAAGCACACCAGAATAAAAAAAGCCGAGGCTTTAATTGAAGTCACTTTTCTACTTCTATTTTCTTTTCATTGTATTCTTCGAGCAGAGAGATTATCTGCTTTTCAAGCTTCTTAAATTTATTCGGGCTGTAACCAAAATCTCTGCTGATGATCTTACGGTCAGGGGAAATTAAAATCGTGGCGGGCAAATTGGAAATCTGAAATTGCCGCATGAGCGCATTGTTCGCATCGAAGACCACGTCGAATTGAATGTTCAGGCTTTTCACAAACGGTTTGATTTTTGTCTGATTGCGGTTGCTATCCTCATTAATGCCAAGAATGGTGAGCCCTTTGTCGCCATATTTTTCATGCAGCGCATTCAGCTTAGGGAAAGCCTTCAAGCAAGGCTTGCACCAGGTTGCCCAGAAATCCAGTAAAACCGGCCCTTTTTCGAGCAGTTGATATAATTCGACATTTTTCTTCTGTAAATTCTTTTGTTTAAAATTAGGAATTTCATTACGATGCATCGCGCAGGTAAGCGTCAATATTGCCGTCAATAACACAAGTCGAAGTTTCATGGGTTTCTCTTATGGTTTAGATTCTGTCGTTTCGGAGTTGTGCCTGGTAACCAGTCATGCTTCGACTCC
>SMXE01000205.1 GCA_004357015.1 Caldithrix sp. | reverse complement strand
TTCCCGCGAAATCCAAAATACTGTGCAGGAAATCGCTGCCGTGCAAAGCAGGGTTACACCGGATTCGCCGAAGGACGCGGCCGTTCTTCTCAAGATGGCGCGCTTGGCAGTGAACCAGGCCGAACAGGCTGAGACTTCAGGCATGAGGCGCGTGGCGCTGGAGGCGACCCTGGCGGCACAACGGTTCCTGACGCGCGCCGAGCGTATTCTTGACGCAAAGGAAAGCGGTGATTATTCCGGCGAACAACTCCGGGTTCGATTCAACCAATTGGATGCGGCCATCGCTGAATCTGAAGAGCGCGTCGTGAATTCGGGACAGAGCTGGAACCTGCAGCTCTTGCAGAGCGCGAAAAATATTCGACAAATGTCGTACGATTCCTACCAAAAGGGAAATTACACAGCCGCCAACGAAGGCATCCAGGTTTCATTTGAATTGCTGAGAAAGAGTTTAAAAAATGTTCCCAAAAACTAAACATCGCCACCTTTGTGGCATTGAGAAAGGAGGTGAGCACGTCCTGAGCGGAAAGTTGTTGCACAAATAAAGCCCCGCCATTGCCGCGGAAACTTTCCTTGAATTGGCCCTCGAGAAAGGTTTCCTAATGAGACGGGGCTGTGTGAAGAAGTCTTTTTAGCAAATAGGGCCGTCCGTTAAAGCAAATCTAACCCTTTGCTTTCACAATGTCAATCGAAATTGATTTAACGGCACGGAGATTAGTACAATGGATAAGTTGAAATTTTTTCTAATACTTTTGTTAGGCGTTACACTCGGTACGGCGTTCTTGAGCACTGCGAGCGCCCAGGACGTAGATGTTTTGGTCACTCCGGATGAAGCTGAAGTAGATTTGGGTGAAGGTCTTCAGTTGGAGACTTTTGCCTTTGCGTTGTCCGGCGATAGCCGCACACCGGCTGCAATTGATGAAATCAACTGGGAAGTTGAGCCTGATTCGATGGGAACGATCACGGATGACGGTTTCTTTATTGCTGGCCGCCATTTTGGTGAGGCCGTTATCCGCGTGGTTATTCATATCGGTGACCGCACCATCGTGAGAGAAATCGTGATCCGTATCGGTAAGCACCCGACTCCGATGTTCAGGGTAATAGTGTTACCCGAGGAGGCAGTTGTTCCCACCGGTGCGACGAAACAGTTTAAAGTATTCGTGGTGAGCCACGACTTTGAAAGGGAAATTCCGCCGCAGTTTGTGCGCTGGGAAGTGAAGCCCGAGGATCTCGGCAAAGTCAACGATGCCGGTATTTTTCAGGCAGGCGAGCATGACGGCCGCGGCAAAGTGATTGCGTACGTCGAATTCGACGGCTTACGCTTGCGCGGTGAAGCACATGTTATCGTAAGCCCGGCTGCTACCGGTGCGATTGCGGGCAACGTATTCAGCGATACAGAGAATCTTCCTCTTCAGGACGCAGTTGTCAGGGCGGTTCGTCTGGGTCGAATTCGTTGGATTCGCAACGCCGTGACAGACGCCCAGGGCAATTACCTGATCGAGAAACTCATCCCCGGCGTTTATGTTTTGACCGCTCATGCCCGCGGCTTCATCGGTGAGTTTTACGATGACACCCGCAACTATCTGGAAGCGACGCCACTGAATATCGCCGAAGAGGACACGGTGACGGACAAAAATTTCGGGTTGAGTGAAGGGGCCAAAATCGCCGGTACAATATACACCGAAAGCGACAGTTCAGAGCTTGCCGGGGCGCATGTGGTCGCCTTTCTGGTGGTCAATCCGCGTTTTGCCAGGCATGTAGTCACTGGTGAAGATGGCTCCTATCTGATCGAGTCGCTGCCAACCGGATCGTATGCGGTTTACGCGAACATTTCCGGGTATAAAGGCGAGTACTTTAACGATTCTCCCGAATTCAGCGGTGCGGAGTTTGTGGAGGTGGCAGAGCCGAACACCACCGATGGCATCGATTTCGCTTTGGCCACTTCCAGTGCTATTACCGGCAGGGTCACAAGCGAGGTAGATGGATCCCCTATTGCCGGCGCACACATCAGGGCTTATGGCGCGTTAAACTCGGTGGGCCTTCACCCTGACCGGGACATCGTGAAAGAAACGCGCACGAACGAGAACGGCGAGTACATCCTGCAGATTCGGCCAGGGGCATATATTGTGAAGGCCTCTGCTGAAGGCTTTAACAGCGAGTTCTATGACGGCTTCAGAGACGTCGCTTTTGCGATTCCGGTCGTGGTGGCAGCCGATTCTCACTCTACTGGCATCGATTTTTCGCTGATTCCGCGCAGCACCATTTCAGGCACAGTTACCAACGGCAGCACCGGGGAGCCGATTCCGGGGGCCGTGGTGGAGGCCTTCAAGGAGGACGTCCACTTCGATGCGGCGCTCACAGACGCCGGTTTCCGTGCAAAGACGGATTCATCCGGAAATTACACCATCGAGAATGTGCCTGCCGGCAAGTATTATGTAGTTGCGAATGCCGAACGCTACTTGCCCGAGTTCTGGCAAGAGAAGGCTACAAAGCAGGACGCCACGCCTGTTGAAGTCGAAGAAAACTCCGCTGTTAACAGCATTCATTTTACTCTGGTCACCGGCGGCAGCATCTCTGGCCTGGTCGCTTCGAGTGTGGACAGCCTGCCGATTTCAAGAGCGCTGGTGCGTGTTTTCGACTCGAATACCGGCCGTCATCGCAGGACTTACACCAACGAACAAGGTGCATACAAAGTCGGCGGTCTGCCGAGCGGTAGCTATCTGGTCCAGGTCATCGCCGAAGGGTTCTTTCCGGAGTTTTACGAAGATGCCTCCCATCCTGGCGACGCCACACCGGTCGAAGTCACAGCTCCCGACGATACCGCAGGCATCAACGTCTATCTGGAGCCGCAGGTGGACCTGCGTGGAACCATGGCAGGCCGGGTTGTTTCCGACCGGGATGAGGCGCCCATCGAAGGCGCGGTAATCATTGCGGTTTCGCCCACGCTCCGCCAGCCGCACATAACGTTCACCGGCCCGAATGGATTCTACCGGCTGACGGATCTGCCGGCAGGACGGTACTTCGTCTTTGCCTGGGCTGAAGGGTTTGTCGGCGAGTTTTATCGCGATGCCTTCCGTTTTGCCAATGCCGACCCGGTCATCATCGGTTCTGACCAGGTTACGGCCGGCATCAGTTTTGGTCTGAGACCGAGTGACCGCCACGGTATCTACGCAGTGCGCGGGCGAATTCGCTCTGCCAACACCAATACGCCGGTGGAAGGCGTGATGGTGCATGCCCGGCTGGATGGCGGTGTTGAGGTGAGTGCAGTGACGGACGCCAACGGTGTCTACATCCTTGCTGATTTGCCGGCTGGCGAGTACAAGATTGAAGCCACTGCGCCCGGATATGCAGATGGCTATTTCGGCGGCACCAGCGAAGAAAGCGCCATAACCGTCGTAGTCGGTAACGGGCAGGATGCTGAGAGTGTTGACATCGACGTTGAAGAAGACAACGTCACCAGCGTTGGGGACGATGCCGGCGCAGCCGTGCCGGAAAGCTTTGGTTTACAGCAGAACTACCCGAATCCGTTCAACCCGGAAACCACCATCAAGTATCAATTGTCCGAGGCCTCGCGTGTGACGCTGCGAATATTCAATATTCTCGGCCAGGAGGTTCGCACCCTGGTGGATGACGCACAGCAGGCAGGCGTTTACAGCGTGCAGTGGAACGGCAAAGACGCTTTCGGGCGCCAGGCTTCGTCCGGTATCTACATTTTTCAACTGGAAGCCGGCGACAACTTCCGGCTGTCCCGGCGCATGTTGCTGCTGAAATAACTTTTCGACTCTGAACTTTCAAACTTCCCTTCCGAACGCTGCAAGGCTTCGGGAGGGAACCTTTAAAGAACGAATATCCGGCCATCGAGTTCTGAAAAATGAGCCCTGCAAAAACAGACACCATTCTCTGGAACAATGCCATGGCAAAGCACTTGCTGAACCGCACGGGTTTTGGCGGCAGACCCGAAGAAATCGCCAACTTTGAGCGCTGTGGCCTGCAAGCCAGCGTGAACAGCCTGTTCAACTTTACCCCCGTGTCCCCTTGTGGAACCGGACTGGCTGGCAGTGGATTCCCAAGCCGTCCTCGGAAGAGAGTTTCACAAAGTCTCGCTGCTGTAGCCGCAGACCTCTGCTGACGTCCAATGCGCCTGTCGTTGCTTCTGCGAAATTCTTTGGATTTTGTCAATTCACCCGATAACCTTTTTGTAGACGAACAGGGGAAAGAGATGCAAAAGCGAATGATTTCAGAAGCCGAACCCAATCGGGTTTCCCTCTTGCTGGCAGCGCTGCCGCCCATCGCGCTTGTCTTTCTGCTGCTTGGTTTCATCCTGTTGATGAGGTAGAAACGGAATTTGACATCACTTTGCAATAGAGCTCATTTCATTTCCGCTGTATGTTTTGCTGCCGTTGGCATCTGGCTACCGAATGGAAATGTATTTGCCCAGGAGGTTTACGCGGTGCACTTAGTCGCAGAGCCCGACTCCACAACGGAGGCGTCCCTGGAGGAGGAGACGTACTACCGAATTAATGTCTTACGTCTGCAACGTTATGTCAGGGAGAACATCGATACGTTCGACGACCCCGTGCTTTCTAAGGAAATTGTGAGACTCATCAAGGAGGCTGACTGCCTTGCAAAAGACGGAGATTTCTATCTCGCAAATGCCTGGCTGGAAACCGTCTGGGAACTTCTTGATCCCGCGTGGCAGGACATTGAGGAGGAGGGCGAAGATTATGTGCCAGGTGAATTCACGGTCTCGCCATCGTTGCCGTTCATGGCGCAGACCTCAAAATCTCAGTGGTCTAAACAGATCATCACCGGTGTGGATCTCTGGCAGCAGGAATTCAATTTCCGGTTCCTTCAGAATGATAGCTCTTTTTCGGAAGGCAGCGGAAATCCGTTCACCGGCGTCCGCTTGAACTTCGATTACGATTCCGGCCGCGGCAGCAGGTTTCAAACTTTGACGGCTTTCAAATACAGCCGCGACTATCTCTCCGGCGAAGCCACGGCGCGCTATAGCGGCCGCATCGGCGCTTCCTCCCGCTGGAGAATTGAAAACCGATTCGAGGGCACATCTTTTTACCGTGATTTCGACCTCAAATATTCACAAAATCTGACCTCGGTCGCCATTGCGCCACGCTTTGGACTTTTCACCCTGGAGCTTGAGGATGAATTCATCATCAGACGCTACGCGGGCTCGGACAGCACCTACCCGAATTATTTTGGTAATTCTCTCAGGTTGCTGACCAAGTTTAGCCTGTCGGCGGCCTCATTGCTGGGCCTTGGTTACCGCAATGTCGTCAGAATGCACACGGACTTTGACATTAATGATTACAAGGAGAACCGGTTTGAGTTCGATTGGGTGCAGGCTTTTGGCAGTTCCTTGGGTCTTTCTCTCGCAGATGAATTACGATTTCGGGATTACACCAATGCGCCGGTAGACCATTTTTATCAAGATTTTTGGGAGAACTATTTTCGGGGTGAGATGGAATTCCGGTTCACCCCGGGCGTGGCTTTCAAGCTCAACGGATCGGTGTCGAACCGGGAGTACGAATTCGTTAGCGTAAACAGTCTGCCTGACTATGTTTACTGGGAGGTGGAGCCGGAGTTTTCTGTGAAACTGGGGCCGCACTGGCGTGTTGGCGCCGGGTTCCACTACGACAAGCAAACGCACCAAAAACTCGCCAACCGTTTCTCAAATGTGGATGACGTGCTGTCAACCTTTAGCATTCAATTCGAGGATTACTATTCGTACGGTCCCATGCTGGCTGTGGAATTTTTTGATGTCAATGGTCTGATGTTCAGCGTGCGTGAGTCTTTTCTTTTGCGGCGCTACCCCAACACGCCAACTAGAGATGTGGCTGAATTCAACCTTTATTCGGACACCAACACGAATTCCATACTCATGTTTCTTGCCTGGAATATCTCCAGAAACTGGCAACTCAATCTGCTGGCGAACGTCGATGATGACAAGAGCCAAAAGGATGACAGCGGCGATTCCCGGAATACGTTGGTTGGCCTGGAGATTGGTTATTCATTTTGAACCTGCTCATACTTGCAACCTATTGGCGACAGATGCGTTTAAAAGAAGTAATTTGAGAGTTTTGCGGACGAAATAAATCTATATGATTAGAGCGTCTGAAAGATTACTCAAATTTTTTTCTTCCTCCCATAAAAGGTCCCGCTTTGATTTGCGGGGCCTTTTTGTTTTGCCCCCAGAATGCGCTTGACATTTAGCTCATTTTTTGATACTATCGATCCGAAATTTTGCCAGGTATCTTAGGCCAGAGAAATGCCAGAAAAGAAATTCATCGTCCTCACTGTTTTTGGGAACAATCAACCTTACCTCATCGCTGATGTTTGCAGTGTGGTCACCGACTCGAAGCTCAACATTGTGGCGGTGGAACAAAATGCGTTGCACGGCTTGTTCATCATGTTCATGATAACCGAGCCGGTTACGAAAGATGACCCGCCTGGGGCTGCCTATCTGCGCCTGAAAGAAGAAGCAAAGTCTTTATCACTGGAGGTCAATATCGATCTGGTGGAGCCGTCCGATGCGTTGAGGTCAGTCGAAAAGAACCTGCAAGTCTTCACCATTATAGGCAGAGACAAGGTGGGGATTCTGAAAGCGATCAGCACCGCACTCGCGAATTTCCGTGTGAATATTGAGCGCATGCATCACCTGGCGCGCGGCGAGTTTGTCGCGTTGGAGATGCTGGTGGATGCATCGGAACTCCGGGATCTGTCTGTGCTCCGGGATGTCATCCAACGCACCTGCGACGAATTTGGCTTTGACACCATCATCCAGCCGGACACACCTTTCCGCCAGCGGCGCCGGCTCGTGGTGTTTGACATGGACAGCACCCTTATTGATGGTGAAATTATCGACGAGTTGGCAAAAGCGGCAAAAGTCGGAGATAAGGTCTCAGAAATTACGCACCGTGCCATGTCCGGGCAGATGGATTTTGAAGCGGCTTTGAAAGAGCGTGTTGCACTTTTGAAAGGCTTGCCGGTTTCCATACTTGAAGATGTTGCCGCCGATATTCAATTGACCGCTGGTGCTTATGAACTGATCTCAACATTAAAAGCGATGGGATTCAAGCTCGCGCTGATCTCCGGCGGCTTCACATTTTTCACCAATCGGCTAAAACAGCAACTGGGATTCGATTACACGTTTGCCAACGATCTCGAAATCAAAGATGGCAAACTGACCGGGCGTATCAAAGGCAGAATCATCGACCGCGAAGCGAAAGGAAAAATTGTGCAGGAACTTGCACAAAAGGAAGGGCTTACCCGGGAGGAGATCGTCGCGGTTGGTGACGGCGCCAATGATGAAATCATGTTGAAAAATGCCGGTCTGGGTATTGCGTTCAATGCGCAGGACCTTCTAAAGAAAGTCGCCGACGGACAATTGACGTATTCCAACCTGCTTGGGCTGCAATATTGTCTGGGCGCCACCGACAGAGACATTCGGCGAATCCGGAAAAAGTAGACCATATTCCCATGGGTCAAAAGCGGTCACCATTTGCGAGTCTACCCCCGATTGGGCAACTTCTCCAGCATTCTGAAATCACGCCCTATCTTTCCAAAATCGATCATGAGTTTGTTGTGCATTGTTTGCAAGCCGAAACCGACAGAGTTCGGCTTAGACTCGGTGCTGGTGAAAAAGACAATGCGCTCAGCAGAGAGGCGCTGACCACAGAAATTGTCTCCAACGTCGTTGCGATGATTTGCCGTTTGCTGGCGCCGAGCCTGAAGCCGGCGGTTAACGGGACGGGTATCATCTTGCACACGGGTCTGGGTCGGGCGCCCATGTCTGTGGAAGCGCAGGAGAATGTTGCCAGGGTGATCTCCGGGTATTGCAACCTCGAGTTTGACCTGGAAAGCGGAAAACGTGGTCAGCGAAACGAGCACGTCGAGGAAATCCTGTGCCAGCTTACCGGAGCTGAGGCCGCATGCGTGGTGAACAACAACGCTGCCGCCGTGCTTCTGACCCTCAATTCGCTGGCATTTGGCCGGGAGGCGATTGTGTCCCGCGGCCAGCTTGTGGAGATCGGCGGCTCGTTTCGAATCCCGGAAGTGATGGAGAAGAGCGGCACCAGGATGGTAGAAGTTGGGACCACAAACAAAACACACCTGCGGGATTATACACGTGCCGTTTCCGACGAAACCGGTGTAATCTGTGTGATTCATACTTCGAACTACCGCGTCCAGGGTTTCACGAAAGAGGTACCGCTGGCGGAAATTGTCGAGTTGGCGCACGAAAAACGAATTCCCGTGATGCAAGATCTTGGTAGCGGTGTTCTCATTGACTTCAAGGCATTGGGGCTACCGTACGAACCTTTGGCAAAAGAGAGTATTGCGAGTGGCGCAGACGTGGTCACCTTTAGCGGGGACAAGGTCCTGGGCGGTCCACAATGCGGCATCATTGTTGGCAAAAAAGCGTACATCGACAAAATTACGTCAAATGCCCTGATGCGGGCGCTTCGTTGCGACAAGCTCACTTATGCAGCCCTCGAACCTACGCTGAAGCAGTATTTACAACCCGGGAGGTTATTGGAGAGAAACCGCGTGCTGAAGATGTTGCTCGAGCCGCTGGATAAAGTGAGTCAACGGGCGGAAGCGTTGTTGCAGAGCCTGACCGCGGTCGTCGGTAACGACTACAATCTTTCCATCGAAGACTCGTTTGTGCAGATAGGTAGCGGGGCGCTGCCGTTGGAGCAGTTGCCAAGTAAAGCCATTGGGGTTTCGGTTGAGTCCGTATCGACAGACACTGTGGCGCGCCTTTTCCGCCAGAGCGATCCGCCCATTATTGGCTACATTCGCGAAGGTCGATTGCTTTTTGACTTGCGAACCATAGGTCGGGAAGAAGATGAGATCCTAATTTCTGCTTTCGAGCGCATTGCCGGAATGTGAGCCGGATTCGCCGAAATTGTCCTTGACTTTTTGTGCGAAAACACTATATTTCATGAATCTTTTTTGTGTTGACCGCTTCTTGATGGTCAGCGCGGCCAGGTAGCTCAGTCGGTAGAGCAACGGACTGAAAATCCGTGTGTCCCCAGTTCAATTCTGGGCCTGGCCACTTCGATAAGCTCTAAATTGACAATATCTTAGTGTAATTGAGAAAGGCGCCAACTTTTGGTGCCTTTTTTGTTTCGACAAGGCGACATAATACTGAATGGAGTGACAAATGCGATTCAAAATAAGATACCTGTTTGGAGTAGCAGCTCTGACATTACTAGTTTACATACTTATTAGATTGATATTCATTTCGCCCTCTAATAACCGTGGCTGGAAGCCGGAACATGCCGTTATGCCGTCTGCAGAGTTTAACGGC
>SMXE01000204.1 GCA_004357015.1 Caldithrix sp. | reverse complement strand
TTCTTGAAAGGTAACAAGAACTGCTGACCTGCATTATTCACAAATTTAGGCAGTACCCAACTTAAGATTATTAGCAATAAGCACTTATGGATTTATCAGTCGAAAACTTTATTTCACCACGAAGTTCACGAAGGGAAAAGAACTCTATCTGGTAGAATTTTTTTAACAAGAGCACAACAAACATAATCATAATCACCTACGACAAACCAGTTACCAAAAAACCCATAGTTTCTTCTTCGTGTTCTTCGTGGTTCATGAATTATTCAGGCTAATATATAATATTATTGACAAAAATGTCATGATTGCTGCGAAGAATGCCCCAAACGTTCACAGGAAAGCAGTGCAAATCCGGTTAAGTGAAAATGGTTACTTTTCGTCCATCTTACCGAGAATTAACCATATTGAATCATGAAAAGCAAGCTAATTAGTGCTTTCGCGCGGGGCTTGGCCTGGTGACTGCGGACGTTTGCCGGAATTGTTTTTTCTATCTGGTGTGTCCAGTTCGTCTCTGACTGCTGAAGCCAGCGCCTGTAAGGAAATGGGCTTGGATATGAATCCGCCAGCGCCCAGTCGCATGGCCTGTCTGACACGTTTTGACATGGCATAACCCGACAATACAATGGCCTTTTGCCTCGGTTGAAAACTTAAAATCTGGCGATACGTTTCGGTGCCATCGATGCCATCCATCACCATGTCAAGTATGAGCAGGTCTTGCGGATGTATTGTAACCAACTCAACGGCTTGCTCACCGCTTTTGGCTGTACGGATCTGATACCCTAAACGCTTGAGGAGTTGGCCGGTGACGCGCCGCTGGATAGGATCGTCATCCACGATCAGAATGGATTCCGTGCCGCCCTTGGCTTTTTCAAGTGTTTTTGATTCTTCAACTGTGACATCACGTGCCGCAGGAAAATAAATTGAGAATGTGGTGCCTTTACCTACCTTACTTTCCACCGTTATATACGCCTTGTGGTCTTCAACAATGCCATGCACTACACTCAGGCCCAACCCGGAGCCGCGCATTCGGTCCATCGTCTTTGTGGTGAAGAACGGGTCGAATATTTTATCGAGTATTTCCGGCTTTATTCCTGTCCCGGTGTCGGAAATGTCAAGCCGAACGTATTCTCCTATGCGAACGGTTTGGTAGCCATAAATAGGTTTGTCCAGATAAACGTTTTGCGTCCGAACTTTGAGCGTGCCTTCGCCCAGTAGTGCCTCAAATCCATTGATGAAAAGGTTGGCAAGTGCCCGCGTAAGCTGTGCCGACCCGCCTTTTATGGGAAAAATATCCCCGGCCAACTCTTTGTCGAGCACAACGTTCGGAAGATGGGAAAAAGAGTGCGAAAGCAAGACACGGTCAATAAGATCATTCAAGTGCATCGGCTCCATGGCGTAGTGGCCCCGCCTGCCCATCGAAAGGAGTTGCTGATTTATTTCTGCAATCTTGTTTGCTGCCGACTCCATTTCGTCGAGCATCTCATGTACTTCCTTGTTGTTTGACAAATTCTCACGCAGAAGGGCAGGATAGGCAGCCAAAGGGCCAAGCAAGTTGTTGAAATCGTGGGCGATTTGACCAGCGATTCGGCCGGCCGATTCCAGACGTTGAGCGCGTTCGAGCTTTTCCTGCAATTTTTTTCGCTCAGTGATATCCCGGCAGATCACCCGAATAGACTGCAAATTGCCTTCAGGATCCTGCTCAATCGAGAATTCGCTGCTCACCCAAAGTTTCGAGCCGTTCTTGTGAACAAAAGTCGTCTCTATATGTTTCGGGAGTTGGCCCGAGATGCGAATTTTTTCTATCTCTTTTCCCATTTCGGCCATATCTTCTTCGCACACGATCTTCAAGAGCGGTGCGCCGACGAGTTCTGACGGCGAGTAGCCCAACATGTCGTAGCCGTTTTTGTTGAAATCGATAATCTTACCGACGGGATCCAGAATAACATATATATCCGGCGCATTGTCAAACAGGTCCCTGAATCTCGCTTCACTGTCACGCAAGGCCTGCTCAAATCGTCGTTTTGCATGGAGTTCTTGCTTCAACTCACGGGCCTGGGCTTGCAGTTTGTCGCGCACTTCCTGCAGTGCCCTGTCGCGGTCTTGAATCTGCGTGAGCATTTCATTAAACCGCTCTGTCAAGTAGCCGATTTCATCCGAGCTGTTTTTGGCTGCCCGAATGGAAAAGTCTTTTTTGTCCGAGACCATCTTGGCTGTGCGGGCGAGGTTTAGTATGGGGACAGAAATGATCCGCTGCAGCTTGGCTGTAAGAAGAAATGCTGCCAGCGTGGCGAGGCCAACTACAATTAGGATGAGCATAAGATAGCGTTGGAATCGCTGGTCGAGTGCGTCGAGATTGGAGCGCACATAGACGGTGCCTATTTTTTCCCTTTCAAAGAAAATATCCGTGAATACGTATAAATGATCGCCTTTGAATTCGTAGCCCTGTGGCGGGTGTTCAGGAAATGGGCAAGTCAGGACGCGATTGGTTTTGTACGAGGCGAACACGCTGCCATCGGGCAGGTAAATACAAGCTTGTGTAATATGCTCCTGAGTTTGCAGCACGGAAAGTATCGCTCTTGCATCGACCGTGTCTCTGAAAGTGAGAGTCGCTGCGCAATTTGCCCCAATGATTTCTGCCAAGGTAGTGAGTTCTCTTGCCATGTCCTGCTTGAAAACGAATAGGTCGTTTACGATAAACGCGGCACAAACCAGGATGAGGATTGCCGTGGTAATCACCATAATAATGGTGGTCAGTTTTCGTTTGATCGATGTCTGCTGAACTTCCCGCATTTCAGTTTTTTCCATTCGAATAGCCAGGTTTCAGGTTCTCGGCCAGTCGTAGCAATCTCGAACTGATTCTAAGTCCAACCTTCTTCGATGCTTCCTGATTGATTTCGAAACGAACTTTGTTTCCTCTGCTCAACAGCCGGATAATACCGCCAACCCTTAGAAAATCTTGTGTTTCACCGACGGTGAGAATGCTTTCTTTGCCGACGCGTTGCATAACTCGGCCTAACCTGCTGCTTTCGGATGCGCTGATATAGAGGAGGTGACACCGCTCCAGTTGATCCAGACGCTTGAATCTTTTTATCTGGATGGGTCTGTTTTTGAGATGCTTGCCTACGACGAGCGCGTCAAGATATCCGCCGAAGGGGTCTTCTCCCAGCACGCCGATAATCAGTGCTTCTTCCTCCGGTCCCAATGCCGTGTCGGGCCATTGCACGAATTTCGCGAAATTAAAGACGAACGCGGCCTTTAGCTCGTATTCCGAGACGGCAGGTTTGTGATTCTGCGCAAGCGCCGCGCTTGCCGGAACGATGAGGATTTGAATAGCAATCAGAATTCGTTTCATTGCCACTGGTTACCAACGCAATAGCCGGATCCATTCTGTTTTCTGAACTAAAACCGCCAGGTCGCTTTGCCGTAGATACCCCTCTGGACTTCGCTTGCCCTGGTGCGCGTCACGATCTGAGTGTTACCTGCTGTCAGTATCTGACTGCTCTCAGCGTGTTGCGATTGTAGCAGGTTTTGGCCCACGACGGTTATCCTAAAACGATTGCCTGCTTTCCAGTTGATGCTGAAATCGGCGGTGAGATATTCCGACACCTGCTGGCTCGGCAGGCTATCGACATACCTGATTCTGGTGTTGATCTGTATTCGGTCATTGAGGACGAAGTCGGAGGCGAGCGAGAACTGATGCTCCGGGCTTTGACCCTCAATGCTCTTAGCAAATCTGTCCTGTCTGTCCCTTGGGGTCAGTTCCATTTGCAGGTAAGCATAAAGTGCGTGCAAGGTGAGTTTATGGCTGGCCAGCCAATCTGCGCTCAGTTCTAAGCCGTAGGTGTGCCCATCCATCTTGTTTTTGGGAAAGATGCGTTTAAAGAAGAAGCCGGTCCCGGGGTCTCTTTCTGGGAAGTTTCCATCCAGCTCATCCGTCCTCAAATCGTGGTAGATGTTGAAAAATGTGGCGACATCCCAGGTCAGCCGGCCGAAACGGTTTGACCGAAATCCTGCTTCCAGTGCCAGCAGTTTCTCGGATTTGAAATTGTTGTTCCCGGAAAACACGAGCAAGGTCGAATCGCCGAATGCTTCCAGAATGATCCTTGCATCGATTTCACCTCTGGACGGTGTTCGCACTGCTCGCGATGCCGCTACCCAGAACGCATACCTCTCATTTGGCAACCAGCGCAGGCGCAAATTAGGCTGCACCTCAAGGCCTGTGTACTCGTTGTGTTCAAACCGGGAGCCCAGCGTGAGAAACAGCCGGTTTCTGGCGAAACCGATTTCATCTTGAACAAATGCGTTCAACAAATCCACATCTCTGCTTGCAGGATTCAGGGCAAAAGCGAAAGTGGAATCAAAACTGTCACTGGTGAAGCGGTAGCCGGCCCCCCAGAGGATTTCGTGCCGTTGTTTGCGGAAGCGGTGATGGAAGTCGAAATCAAGAGTGTGAACTCTGCCCTTGACCACGGCCTCGTCGCGCTTAACGCGGTCGAAATAAGCCTGCAAGGTCAGCTCTGATGTGTTTGAAAACCTCTGCTGCCATCGGCCGAGAATGTGGCCGCCGCTGAAGTTATCTTCAAAGTTGAACTCCTGCGGGAAAGGCGGCGAAGGCTCGGAAATCGTGTTGTACCTTTGGCCGGCTTTCCCGTCGTAAGCTTCGGCTTCCAGCATGAAACTCGACCTGCCATGGTACGAGTCCATTCGGAAGCCGCCCCTTAGCGTATGCCAGGAGTCGACAGAGACGTTGCCTTCGGAATCGGCAAGGTCGTCAACTTTCCGGACTTTGCCGTAGACGCGGAAAAAGGTCTGGCGCCCAAACTTGCCGCCGTACCGGATGTGTGAAAACACCCGCTGTTCGGAGCCAACGCCGCTGTTCACCATTATCCCTTGTGTTTCATCACTCTCTTTTGAGACGATGTTGATAATTCCGTTTACGGAATTGGCGCCCCACAACGCTGCACCGGGTCCGCGAATGACTTCAAGGCGCGCAAGGTCTTCAAGCAGGGCATCCTGAGCATCCCACGAAACGCCGGAGAATAGAGGGGTGTAAAGGCTGCGCCCGTCTTGCAAGACTAGCAGTTTATTGGCAAACTGTCCACTGATGCCGCGCGACATGCCGCTGAAGCCACGCATAGTGATGGCCCAGTTGCTGGCATTGTGTTGCGAAACCTGCACACCCGGTACCATGCGCAAGGCATCGGGAAGATTGGTCACGCCTGACTTCTGTATTTCTTCTCCGGTCAGCGAGAATGCCGCCGCCGGCGCTTCGAAGATAGTGCTGGGCTTCTTTAGAACGGTGAGAAATTCATAGCTCATCAATTCTTCGATTGGGATGCCTGTGAGGTCATAATGGTTACCATTCCGCAAGGAATGGCTGCTCCAGCATCCCGTGAAGATTGTCAATGTCAGGAAGACAAGAAGAATTATCGCTGATGGGGGGGATTTTTTTCTACAATCATACATACAGCACGAGATCTTCTACCTGGAATGGACCTGCTGCAAATTTGCAATCGTTGAGGTTGGAAAATCTCTCTTTGCGAGTAGCGTGGCTCGTCGGAAATGCTTCTTCTACTGAATCTGTGTCCTGAGTATCCGTTTCCGTTTTTTTGTTCTTTACCGATATAAGCCGTTGTGCCGTTTTCTCAAGAGAAGTCCACCCACAATTCAAAAGGAGACCTGCACAACCTTGCCCATCCATCGACGTGACTATTGCGTTAGGGATCTTAATTGGTAGCGGGTCAGATTTTGCGCGTAGATTGAATGAAAGACGGGTTTGGCACGTAGAGCAGTTCAATGTCTTTCAGCACTGAAGAAATATAAGCACTGTGCCCGGCAGAAGCAAGCGAAACAGTATGGCATCTCGCAAAAAATAGCTAATTGTTCCGCACGAAAGCGAAGTCTTGGCATGTGTAGCCATGTAGGTTCAATCTTGGCTAATGCTATCAAGCACTCCCGTCAGCAGCTTGTAAAAGTCCGCCCCCGAGCCGATGCGAATCCGCTCATCCGGCGAGTGTGGAAACTCGATCTGCGGCCCCAGCGAAACCATGTCTATTCCGGGATATTTTTCGCCGATAATTCCACATTCCAGGCCCGCGTGAATGGCCTTAATCTCAGGTTTCTTTCCCAGAACTGTCTCATGCACTTCTTTCGCGACCTTTAAGACATCGGAGGCCAGATTAGGTTTCCAACCCGGGTAACCTTCCAGTTCTTCCACTTCCGCGCCGGCCAGTTTGCCGATGCTGACGACACTTTCCTGAATCGCATCAATGGCCGAGTCCACAGAGCTGCGGTTGCTGGAATGGATGACCATTTCGCCGTTTTCGATCTTGACCGTGGCGAGATTTGAGCTGGTTTCCACCAGGTCCGGGATGTCGTAACTCATGGAAATGACACCATGCGGCAGCGCATTCAACAGGTTGATGATCTTGTTGCCGGTTTCGTCGTCCAGAACTTTAGTGACGCCATCGGTGGCCGCTATGTTCAGTTTCATGGCGGGTTCTGCGGGTTTGAATTCAGCCTGAATTGCAGAAATCTGCTCGTTCAGGGCTGTTTCAAAGGCGTCCCGGTCGGCAGACGCAACGACTACTGTGGCGAAAGCTTCGCGCGGAATGGCGTTGTGCATGTTGCCGCCTGTGATGCTGGCCATGCCGAAATTCATATTTCTTTTGGTAGCGACAAGCGCTCTGGCCAGCAGTTTCACGGCATTGCCACGCTGCAAATGGATGTCGACGCCGGAGTGGCCGCCCTTCAGTCCGTGCAGTTTCAAGTCCAGCGCCACGGAGCCGGCGGGCGCGTCAATAAAATTGAGTTGCAACCTCAGGTTTACGCCAGCACCCCCGGCACAGCCGACGTAGAGTGAGCCCTCTTCTTCGGTGTCCAGATTGATGAGGCAGCGCCCCTCGAGGAAATCGCTCATCAGGCTACCCGCGCCGGTAAGGCCGGTTTCTTCATCCACCGTGAACAGAAACTCCAGCGGCCCGTGCTGGAAGGTGTCGCTTTCCATCACGGCCAGCGCCGCCGCCACGCCGACGCCGTTGTCGGAGCCGAGCGTCGTGCCCGTGGCGCAGAGATAGTCCCCGTCCCGCCGTGGCTTGATCGGGTCTTTGTCAAAATCATGCTCCACATCTGCGTTCTTTTCATTCACCATGTCGAGGTGAGATTGCAGAATGACGATGGCGGCGGATTCACGTCCGGGCGTACCAGGTTTGCTCACGACAATTGTGCCGATTGAGTCTTGTTTGTACTTCAGGCCGGCTTTCTCAGCAACGCTTATGACGTAATCACCCATCTGTTTTTCGTTCTTCGAACCGCGTGGGATGGTCAGGATTTTGTCAAAGTGCTGCCACAGTTCTTTAGGTTCCAGTTCCGATACAAAGGTCATTATGTCCTCCGCATAATTCAGAAATATCCTTAGTATTTGCGAGGCAATATAAACAGGGCGCTTCGATTTTGCAAGGACTTTTCCCGTCCAATTCAGCGAAAAATGTACTTGCTAATCGCAAGTCACTTTGTTACATTCCGCCTGTTGTTTTTTGAACGGTGCAGATCGCAGGCAGGTTGGATTCTTGAGGATGAATTAGATTTGTTTTGTCCAGTATCTGCTTCCAGGATTGAGTATCATTCTATTCAGTGTGACAATCATTCTATTCAGTGTGACAATCATTCTATTCAGTGTGACAATCATTGTTTTGTGAACAGTTATGACCAGACGGCTGCTTGC
>SMXE01000203.1 GCA_004357015.1 Caldithrix sp. | reverse complement strand
CCATGAAATTCAGGTCCCCTTTGCATTACGGGAATCTCGACAAGCTGCTGCAAACGAACGCGGTTGAGCGCTACGTCATTTCAGAAAATAGCAGTCAGGAGCCCATCGATAATGGCCGCCGCTTTCTGTATCATCTGATGAGAAAGTCCTTAAGACCGACTGTGTTGGTCGTTTACGACCGCGAACCTTATTATTGCAAATTCAACCCCCACCTCAGGATCACGTTTGACAAGAACTTGCGCCACAGAATTTTCCCCACCACGCAATGTTTGTTTAACGACACTGGCCTGAAGGCTTCGCTTGCCAACCACTTTATTCTGGAAATCAAATTCACTCTCGGCTTTCCGGATTGGCTGCAATCGATCATCCGCCGCTACGACGTGACGCGGCAAGCACTGTCGAAATACACCATCTGTCTGGCCCAACATAGCTGTGCCAAACCGCTGACGAGAACCAAAAATCGCATACTATCGCAATCTCTACTCTGAAGAACAAGTAAGGAACCGTGAGGAAATATGCTGCAAGAATTTCAGAACATTCTTCGTCTTAACATCACACTTGCCGAAATCATCGGTAATCTGCTGATCGCGTTTCTGTGCGGCCTTGCAATTTCGTGGCTCTACCGCAAACTCTACCGCGGCCCGGGCTACTCAGTCGCCTTTGTGAACGGCCTGATCATTCTGGCGATGATAACGGCGGTCGTGATCATGGTGATCGGCAACAACCTGGCGCGCGCTTTTGGTCTTGTTGGCGCCATGTCGATCATTCGATTCAGAACCGCGGTGAAAGACACGCAGGATATCATCTTTATTTTTTTCGCCCTCACGATCGGCATGGCTGCGGGAGTTGGCATTCACAAACTCGCCATTGTCGGCACCCTTTTTGTCGGTGCGGTTTTTTATGTGCTCAACAAAACAAACATGGTTGCGCCGCAGCAAAAGGAGTTTCTGCTGCAATTTAACGTTTCGGCCAACGGCCAGAGCGAGGATGCCGCCTACCTGCCGGTGCTCAAACAATACTGCCGCCACTCCAAACTCATCAACGTCAAGACCATCAGCATGGACGATTCTCTTGAGCTCTCCTACTACGTCAAACTGAAAGACGAAAACAAGAATGCCGACCTGGTGCGGGAAATCAAAACGGTTTCCGGCGTGAAACAGGTCAATCTATTCTATGACGACGAGCAATTCTAAATATGACGAGCCGGGTTTTCAAAACCAAACTTTTGTCTTGCTTATGGCTTTGCCTTTCTAACCCGGTCAGTGCTTCCGATCCTGATACAGCCAAACACCTGGAACTGATTTCGACGCATCCCCTGCAGATTCCGGAGCCCTCGGGACTCGCCCTCGATACTGGTGGCTGTCATCTGTGGACCGTCAGCGACCGCACCAACAGAGTTTACAAGATCGACCTGTCCGGCGCCACCCTCGACTCGCTGCTTTATGTCGGCGAGGATCTGGAAGGCGTTGCGCACAATAACACTGACGGCACGTTGTGGGTTGTGGAAGAAAAGAAGCGAGAGATTGTGCAGTTAGACACACTCGGCAATGAGCTGCTGCGCCGGCACATCCCGGTCAAACAGAAGCGTGCCAACAAGGGGTTGGAAGGAATCACGTTCAACTCCAAAACAAGGACATTGTTCGTGGTCAACCAAAAATCGCCAAAGCTGTTGCTCGAGATTGACACCGATCTCACCCTGCGAAACGAACACAAGCTCACGTTTGCCAAAGACTACTCTGCCATCGCCTACGACGAGGGAACCGACCTGCTCTGGATATTGAGCGACGCCTCGCAGGCGCTCTGGCAATGCGATCTGGCCGGCCAGGAAATTGTAAAATATATCGTCGATGTGAAGAAACCGGAAGGCCTTGCCATAAACGCAGAAAAGAAGCTCCTGTATCTTGTAAGTGATTCCGATAGTGAATTGTATATTTTCAAACTGCCCGAATAGCAATTTCACACAGACACAGAAACCGCACAATATTAATTTTTTTTACATTATCACTTTGTTTTCTATTATCAAATAAGAGTCCATTTCTTTTGGTCTGGCGCACCGCTGACCCGAATTGAGCTGTTCGCTCTTAGTAATCGTGCTTCTTACAACGTTATTGCTGACCATTCTACCCTTATTTCCAAGCCTCTGCCCCTAACCTCTGCCAAATGATGGAGGCTATTCAATAATTGCTGCTTATGCTTTTTTTATCTCAGACGCTATTTTTATAGAAGTACGGGACTCCACAGTTGTCGACTCCCTTGAGATGAGTCTTGTTCAATATCTCAAACCAAAAATAGTGCCGGATACGACTGTTTTCTCTATTGACAGCACCCTTGGTTTACCATAGAAATAACGAATTTATTGGATAGGGAGGTTTGTGGTCCAAAACTGATCCGAGAGCACCAGTTATGGCTGACTGCTTAAATAGTCGTCCATGATTCTATCTAAATATTTTTTATCAAATTGCTTCATTCCAGCTTCTATAAGATAGTATGAATATTGTCATGAATATTGAAAAGATGTCTGTTTTTTTAAAACGATTTCTTAAAAGTTTTATGGCGTAATTAATACGCTCACTCACCCGCGTTTCGGTAAATATAGATTTTGACTTATTTTGACTAATTTCAGCAATCGACCATTCTTCTAAAAATCTTCAGCGCAAGACTATTTGATACTTCTTTGATTGCACTATTGTCTGGGATGATATTAATTTGAAATATTGTATTCTTTCATCTTGCGCCACAGGGTCGTCCGGCCAATACCAAGAATTCTGGTGACCAGATCGTAGTTCCAATCGTGTTCCTCCAGGGTAGCGGCGATGTGGCGTCTTTCCAGATCTTTGAGAGAAAGATCGCCGCCAGGATGACGATTGTTGCTGGCCGGCGCCGCCCCCAGAATGGCGGGTGGCAGATCCTCAACAGTCAACACCTGGCCGGAGGAAAGCGCGACCGCACGCTCGATGGCATTCTCAAGTTCACGAACATTGCCCGGCCAGTGGTACCTTTTCAGCTTTTTATCGGCTCCCTCGTCAAGTCCGTACACGGTCTTGTGTGTCACATCTGAATATTTCTTAACGAAGAACTGCGTCAGCGGCAGGATATCCTCTCTCCGGTCTCGCAATGGCGGCACGGTAATCTGGATCACATTCAAACGGTAGAACAGATCCTGGCGAAACGTCCCTTCCTCCACCATTTTTTCGAGATCCCGATTTGTTGCCGCGAGAACACGAACATCCAGTTTGCGCGTCTCATTACTGCCAACCGGCTTGATCTCCCCTTCCTGCAGAAACCGCAGCAGTTTGACCTGCGTGGCTTGTGAGGTCTCGCCAATTTCGTCTAAAAAAATCGTTCCCTGATCTGCTTCTTCGATGAGACCTTTTTTGTTGCTGGTCGCGCCCGTGAATGAACCCTTCACGTGACCAAAGAGCTCACTTTCCAGCAGGCCCTCCGGCAACGCCCCACAATTGACCGTAACAAAAGGCTTCTCGCTACGGCCGCTGTGAGCGTGAATGGCCAAGGCCACCAACTCCTTGCCGGTCCCGCTTTCACCATCGATCAACACGGAAATATCTGTTTGAGAAATCCTGGCAATAAGCTCTAAAATTTTCTGCACCGCATCGCTCTTGCCGATGATGTTGCCGAAGCGGTACTCGTCGCTTGAGTTGACCCAGTCGAAAAAGTCGTCGATCTCCTTTACAACCAGTCTGTTTATGATCCGAATAACCTTCTGATACTCCCGCAAGTTCGCCTCGACAATCCCGTGCAGGTCATTTCGGTTGTAGGCGTAAACATTGTAGAATTTTGAAAAATCCGGCTGCTTCGTCGCTGTTTCGCCGCCTTCGAGCAGGGTAACCCAGAGCAACGGCGCATTGTTGCGCGTGCTCATCACGCGGGATAGATCATGCTCAACTATCAGATCTAACATTTCCTGATCGAAGAGGAGGACCAGGTCTACCGAGCGAAGCATCTGCCCCAGACCGTCTCGTGAAACCATCTTGCCGTGAAACTGATCACACATACCGCGCACGCTTTTTCGGCCGGCGCCATTCAAGAAGAAAACCTCTCCAATATTGCGGGCAACGAGCCTTTGCAAGAATGGTTCGCACTCTGCCGAGTTGCCGGCCACAAAAACCGAATGCCCCTTCAGATCACCAAAAATCTTCTGTGCCAGATCCGACACAACCAGCTCCGGCGACACAGCCTTCTTTTGTAAATTGAATTCAATTCGTGCTTTCTCTGCCAACCAGAGGCCGCGTTGATACAGCCTGTTGAAATAGGGGCCTATCAAACCCGTCTCACGGGCTTGCAGAAAATCGGTTCTGAACTCGTGTATGTGGCCCTCGACCTCACCAGCTTCGTTCAACCCCATGGCGCGATTGAGGAACCGTTTAACCGCCACTGCCCCTTCTGCGCGATAAGCGCGCGCTTCCACATCCGCAAGTGACAACCCCAACGCTTTCTGCACCGCCTTAACAAACGTTGCCTCGAAGCCGTCCCGGTCGCTCAGCCGGATAAAAGATTCCACACACGAATCCAGCCGGGTCAGCAGCATTTCCTCAACAGAAATGCCATCGGAAACAGACCGAATGAAATGCGAATCTATTTTCAAATCGCAGTCAGCACGAGACTTTGCGTCCATGCGGACGCCGCAAGAAAAAATAGGCATAATGATTACTGAAAATTATGAATCTTCGAGAAGAACGTCGTCACAATGATGAATGAGAATAGCAGCCAGTTAAAGCCGACCACAGACACGATGGCGGCACGTTTGCCCTGCCAGCCAATCGACTTTCTGGTGAGGAAATGCACCAGGTAAATACCCCAGGAAACCACCACTGCCAGGAGTTTCGGATCCAGCGCCCACTTTCCTTCCCAAACATCAGCCGCCATGTAGAAACCCATCCCAATTCCGATGGTGACGATCACCAGTCCGATATTTACCGCATGGTTGCTCAGGTTATCGAAAAATTGCAGAGACGGCAGTCTCTCGAAGAAAATGCCAAGCCGCTTGGACTGCATCTCCCTCGACAGCAGGATGTACATGACGCTGGTGATGAAGGAAATAGTAAAGGCCGCATATGCCGAGATCATCAACGCAACGTGCACCTCGAACATCATCCCTGAGAGAATGGGATTTAGCGGTTTATCGACGTCGATGAACGAATTTGATATGAACTGCAACAGCAGGATCACAGGCAAAAAGAAGACCCCCATAGTCATTTCGTGCAACCTGACCTCCAGCACCAGGTAAACCACGACAAAAAACCAGGCGGATGAAGCAAGAACCATGAAGGTGTTTCCCACCGGCAGATGTCCGGTCAGAAAGGTCAACATCGCAAGGTAGATTGTGTGGGTGGACACCGCCACGAGCAGCCAGCGCCGGATCTGGAGAGCGAGCGCCTCGCTTTTCTCTTTGAAATAACGCAGGTAGTTCCAGAAAGAGACCGCATACAACAGCAAAACAAGCCAGGAAAGCAAGTACGTCAGTTCTTTCACGATGGAATCATCCTCACATAGTGAATCTTCGCCATTTTCATTATGAAAATAATAAGAAAACACTTGGTGAAAAGCAAGTATAAACGGTGTTTCATTTAGAAAAACAACACAAAATCCGCAAAAAATTTTCCATGGGGTGAGCGTAATCACCGGAATGGAAGCGACCGGAGGCCAAAAAAATTGTATTGATCTTGCAGACAAATTGCTGTACATTCAGCGTTCGTTTTGCAGAGCAGAATTGATCGAAAATTGGGAGAAGAAACTGGTTAATAAAGCCTGGATCGACGCCAGACACCCCATGTGCAATAAAAAACTTTGGGGACTTACGCTGCTGGAAAGAAACATTAGAGAGCTTGCCGAACTGGGAATTCAGCAATTCGTTATTTTGACGAACGGTCAAACCGACCCACAGGCACACTACTCGCAGGGACTGCCGCCGGCACTGTCCGTCGTTTATGAAGCAGCGGGGCTGCAAAGCGCTCTGTCCTCATTGCAGAAAACATTGCAAGAAGAGGCCTCGCCAATGGTTGCCATCGAAGGGAATGCCCTGAACGACAAGCGTGTACTCGCACAATTGCTGGCCTGTGACACGTCCTGTACTGTGCGCTCTCCCAATGGCGTCAACGCAGCCTGTGCGGCTGTGTTGCGCTCGCAACAAGCTGCCAACCTAAGCGGGGACAGCCTCACAGGCTTCTTGAAAAACACCGGGAATGATCCGGCATTCGCAGCGCTCGACCTCTCCGAATTCGATACCTACGTAAAGAGCCTGCGCAGGAATATCTTGCCGTTTCTGCTGCTGATTGAAGAACCCGCACACTTGCAGGAGGCGGACAGATACCTGCGCCAGACGGTTCACAAAGGCACCAACGATTTTGTCGCGAGCTACATTCATCCGCCGCTGGAGTTTGCCATCACCCGCCTGGTGTCAGGGACTTCAATCACCCCGAATCAGATCACACTGGCCGGGATTGTGATTTCTGCCATCACGGTTTATTTGTTCGCAACAGGCCAGTTGCTGGCCGGCATTGTACTCGCCGCCACCAAGGGCGTCCTGGACGGCGTGGACGGCAAGCTGGCGCGCCTGAAGCTGCAATTCAGCAAAGCCGGCGACCTGCTCGATCACATCAGCGACACGGTTTTCGACGCCCTCTGGTACCTGGCGCTGGGCTGGCACTTTTCGGGCGGCGACCCTGCCTCCACAGCGGCTACCTTTACCTGGATCCTGTTTATTTCCTACTGGGTAGAGCGCATCGTGCCCGGCGTTTTCAAGAAGCTGCACGGCCGTGAAATTTACGACTACGCCGGTATCGACCGGTTCATGCGGCTCATTGGTAGCCGGATGAACAACAATGTCTGGGTGATGCTGATCGGCATCATTCTTGGATTTGCAAGAGAGACATTCTACCTGGTAAGCCTGTGGATGTTCGCCACCGCAGCCTGGCATACGTTCAGGCTACTGCAGATCACGCTTGCAAACCGGAAAATCTGACCCGTGAAATAAGACATGTCCTCCACTTCCCCTTTAAGCAAAAAAATCACCTATATCACCGACCAGCATTTACCGGTTCCGAAGGCTAACTCGGAACAACTAGTTAATACCGTGGCTGCCCTTGCCAATGCTGGAATGAATATTGAAATGGTGATTCCGAGAAGATGGCGTACACTAAAGTATTCAAGAACCCGCCTAAAAAACGAAATTCTGGATT
>SMXE01000202.1 GCA_004357015.1 Caldithrix sp. | reverse complement strand
GTATTCAAAATAAGTGTAAGATTTAACAATACAAGCTTTATCATTTTATTTAAAAAGATTGCACATTCCTAACGACACGTTTCTCCTGTCGCGGGGAGTTCAAGCACAGAACTTCATTTTACTACAGAACTTTAAAGTAAAGAAGCTACCAACATGAAAATTACGCCCGCGCCCCCGCGGTCAGAGAGCAAACGATTGTTATGCCCCTGTGCCTGATTGTAGGCAATTACGAAGGAGTACCAGTGCAACCCATTGTCTTTGCCGTACTCGAATGCCTGATTGCGTGTATTGTCTGAATAATACTCTAATCTTCTACGATTTAACCCTTAGTTATTGGCTGGCGGTGGAAAACCCAAAGGTGATGTGTGGGTGTGCACAATCTTCCAGTTCCCACCCTTCTTCTCAAGAACAAGGGTAATGGCTGCCGGTCGTAATGGACCAAACTGATCCCTTTTCTCTTGGGGCATGTCTGCGGGTAAAATGTAGGACGTATACCAATAAAAGCTGGATACTGCTACGCTGCCATTCCCATAAAACTTGATAAGTCGGTCACGTGCATCAGCAAACCATTTTACGCCAGGGGCCAACTTCTTGGCCTCATCAAAGCCAGCCTGTTGAATCTCCATATTCATGGATTGATTGGTCCTGCGTCCCGCAACACCTCCTATCCAAACTCGGTCGTTTGTCATAAGTTTAGCTTGCGACACCATATCGCCCGCATCCTCAAACGCTGAATACTGATCGATTAATTTGTTAATTGCATCAGTGTCAGCGACATTTTGGCTGTAGACCGCATCAGTGGTTAGAAACACTGCAAGCAAAACTACGACGAATAAGACTGTAGTTCTCATAACTTCCTCCTCCTTTATTTTGATGAGTAATGCATGAAATTAGTTTTCTCAGATATTGGTAAAAAGTCTCCAATGTGCCTTTCGGTATAACGTTAGCCTCTGCTGCGCCAGGCTTTCAGGCCGACTAACGTTGACTCATGAAGTGGCTTTCGGGGACGCACCTGACAATCCAAGAAAGCAGAGCCCTGGTGTCAGCAGCAGGCGTTGTTATGCCTCATATTCACTTCATTGGTTAGTTGGTTACCGTGACTCAACTATCAATCGCTTGATTTGAGCCAACGCCGCCTCAACCTTTAACTCCAACCCTTTTTGTCCATAGGCTACACTTGCGCGTGTGGGATCACCGGATACGCCCGTGCGTCTATATTCTTCCACTTGCCACGGTGTTGGATCAGTGGTTCCGGGTGCTAGCTTGTCCTGACGAATCAACTCGGGGTGAATGGACCACAGCTGTGAGGTAGCAGGAATCCCCGCATGACGGCCAATGCTTGCTTCGGTCTCCCCTTGATTCAGCAGCCAAGCCCGAAACCCATTCCCACCAAGGTAATCAGAAATAAAATGAACGCGAACATCGGTCCTTGTCCATTCTTCATTGAGCATCTCGCAAACCGTCTTCATACCCGCCTGATTGCCACCACTGTCCCCGATAAAGATGATATCTTTGAATCCGTGAGCCTTAAAACTTCGAGCGGCATACTCCAGCAATTTCATATAGTATTCGTTAGGTAGTGTAATAGTCCCAGGAAATCGCATATGCCCGGTAGGGGGTTCGATATCGCCCTCGGGTACGTAGGGCAGTACCGGAGCAACCAAGGTTTGGCCTAATCTTCGGGCAATTTGCTCAGCAGTGTACTTGATGATGAAATTGTGTTTACCCAAGACCATATGAGGACCATTTTGCTCGGTGCCGCCCGTGGGCAAGATAATCGATGTGGTGCCTGAATTGATGGCATCCCGGACTTCGGTCCAGGTTAACTCTTCCAAGAAGACGGGATCCGTCGAGCTCTGGGCCAGCAAGGAAGGGCTGACCAAAAGAAGCAGGAAGCCGATCACTCTAATTTTCATAAGTTCCTCCGTAAGTGGTAAGCGGCCCAGTTATGTACAAAGATAGATCCACACGACTGTTTTCTGTCTCGATTCTTTCTTTATAAGCGGCATAACGCAAAACATCAGCGGTTGAAACCGAATAAAACGAAACATTGAAAATGAATCAAACACATTATTCATTACGAAACTTCGAAAATACCGGTGCGGTTTCAATCCGACTGAATGTGAATGTTAGACTTTTGCAGAACCTATTGTTTTTACATATTCTATGCTCACTTTGTTTTCGCTTGGGGCTACACTACTTTTCGCTACTGCGCAAAGTCATCTCAAAATGTTGTTTAATCCAATCTATCCAGCGCCGATAGACGTCTTTCCGATGAACCGGGTCCGCTGGGAAATGCCCTGATATCGGGTAGGCAATAAACTGTACTGGGACTCCGTTATCTTTGAGCGCGTGGTACAGCTTGTAAGACTGAGTTACAGGCACTCGCTCGTCTCCTGTATTAGACAAAATTAGAGTGGGTGTTTGAATATTGTGAGCATATGTTATAGGTGATTGCTTCCAGTAATTTTGGAGATTGTTATTGAGCCAGGGGGATCCGCCTAGCCCATAGCCTGGCCACAAATTTATATCGGAAGCATTGTAGTAGTCGAGCCAGTCAGTGACGGCAGCCCCGGCAACAGCAGCTTTCCAGATGTGATAATGGGAAATAAGCCATGTAGTCATGAAGCCACCATACGACCAGCCCGAGACAGCTATGCGGTCCTCGTCAACGAACCCCTGTGCTATAACCTCCGCTATTCCAGCCATGACATCGCGACCTGGTCCATCTCCGGTATCATTAATAATAGCACGTTGATATTCTCGGCCCATATTATCGCTGCCACGGTAGTTGGGGCTGAACACAATCCAGCCCTTAGCTGCCAGGAGTTGATGAAATATGCAAAAACCCTCTTTCGAAGCATACATGGGGCCACCGTGGATCGATAGCACTAAAGGATACTTCTTATTCTTATCAAAATCTGGTGGAAAAACTAATATTCCATTCTCTTCAAACTGATCTGGACCACTCCAGCTAATGGCCTCGACAGAACCGAGATTGTAAGAGGCCAACTCATCATTGAAGTTTGTCACGCGCTCTGGAGACGACGAAGTCGAAGACATGTAATATAGCTCAGCAGGACGCTGTGGCTCAACCCCAATAAAGGCGAAGCTACCATTGCCGCTGATCGAAAAGCTTGATAGCGGATCGCTAGTTAACGGATCTACCGAACCGAGGTCTATTTTCTGGGGCTTTCCACCCAAAGGCTGGAGCCAAAAAGACGCACGCGTGCGGTCATTGCCCAGAGTCAATAAAGATTTCCCATCAGGCATCCATCTGTATCCGCTAGCTCGTCGGGCATCTAGGTTTCTATCAATGTCTGGCGTTACGTTCACACTCTCACCGCCTGATACAGGAACAAGAAAGGCAGAGGCAGGATTACACCACGGTTCCGGCTCAACTGGACGAAGATAGGTAACGGAACGACCATTGGAAGAAAACATCGGCAGACTAATAAAAGTTGGACCGGCAACGACAACATGCTGGGCTGTAGACGCTACATTAAGGATCTTAAGTGACCTGTGAACGATTTCACCGCTTTGAGGACGTGGTTGACTGATAAAGGCAATAGTCTCTCCGTCTGGTGACCAGTTGATTCCTGTTGGGAAATAGGTACTAACACCTCCGAGGCCGGAAGTTAACCGCCGAGTTGTTTTTCCATCGGCTGAAATCAGCCATATATGTGAAGGCATAGGTTCTGATTTCGTAAGATAGCTGTTGTCGCCCACTTCAAACGACTTATTGTGTTTCTCTTCACCGCTTTTTTGTTCTGGTTCATCCTCTGCAACGAAGGCCAAATCTATACCATCAGGACGCCAAGTAAACAGTTTGACCCCGCGAGAGGCATTTGTAATCGGTTTTGCATCGCCACCGTTCATTGGCAGGACAAATAGCTGAAGTTTACCCGTCTTATCACCAGCCAAGAATGCTAGTCGGTTGCCAGCAGGTGACCACCGAGGATGTCGCACCCGCGGGCGATTATATGCCAAGACGCGCTGGGTACCTGTGGAGATGTTTACCAGCACCAATTCATTTTCATATCGATTATCCTCGAAATTTGGCCTGGAGGTTACCAGCACAATATTCTTTCCATCTGGTGAGATCTGGGGAGCCTTGAGGTTGACAAGTTTGGACAGATCTGACAAGTCGATTCGTTTCCCCTGCGCATATGCTCCAAACGGAATAAAAAGAAGCACAGTGAGGACCTGCGTCAGGATCACACCAACAAAAACAGAAACAAATCTACTGCAAAACAGCTTCTGTGATTGAGTATCAAAGGCAATCATAGTTTTATCCTCTCGATTTAAAGGCTCGGTCCTTAAAAGTTTAACGCGTGCGTCACCCGACCGCTTCTACGCCAAACTAAAGAAACTGTGATAGGCTGAATTTCTCTAAAAATCACGCTCCAGAAGCGGGTCGGGTGCACGCCTTGTTAGAATCGGCTCAACCCAAAGTTAGAGGTATTTCTTTACCTTCATTAATCTCTTTCGTCATATGCTTCATCACGTCAATCACTATATGCGTAGAATCAAGATATTCGAAACTTTTCCCAAGACCAGAACGCAGTCTTGCGAGGGGAAGCTTAGAGCGTCTCGAATTCGAAGTCTGCAAAAACGACCGACTAACAACGCTAGCCAAGGTATCGATGAACCGTTTTCTTTGCGAGTCACTATCCAACATTGACATCGAGGGAACTCTCACCCGATGTGGCAGGTCAAGTTCCCTTAAGAATCGTTGAATATTTTCCTCAAATAACTTGCAACGCCTCTCGACAAAAATCCTTCGATCATCGTCCTTGATGGCCCAATTATCGACAAAAAGGCTACATAGATACTCGTCAGGCTTTTCCTTAGAGATAAAATTTGCAATGCAATTGATCACGCAATTATCTAAAACCCCCGCATGGAGAAACTGTGCCAACGGCCGCTCGCGAGCTCCACGGTATTGCGCTCTTGCACTATTGCTAAGCGACTGATAACCTTGCCAGGTGGATTTTAACTCCTTGTTTTCCAGATTAACCACATTGACAACAATTTCTACCGGCAACGTGCAGACTAAACTCGCAATACTGACCGCCTTTTCCGTTCCGACTGTACGATTCTTTCTGGGCTGACTAGTGGATAAGCCAAAAAGCTCGCCGCACTTGGCAAAAACATCGGTCTCAACTTCTGACTTATAACTAATCGCCACGCCACCAAAGGATGTCGTTTCTCTGTCTGCTCTGAACGTTGGCGTCCCAAACTCGTCAAACAATACGCTAATTTCTGTCATC
>SMXE01000004.1 GCA_004357015.1 Caldithrix sp. | reverse complement strand
AGAGGACTGAAGATGTGCATTGGAAAACTCTGCTCGAGATTCCTCCACAAAAAAGGCGGTCTCACTCCTGCCAAGAAATTTTCCGTCGGCCGAGTACGCGTTTACTTCCACCAGATACATCCCTTCTTCATCGGGATGAAACGCTGCATGATATTCAACTTTGCCGTTCGAAGACCACCGGAACGGCACTTCCACCGTTGCGCCGGAGGGTTTGCGAATACGGGCTTTGATGGACGCGTCGTCGATGGTGGTGAAAGAGCTATCGCGGACATCCACTTTTAGTGTCACCTGTTCGTTTGGAATGTAGGTTTTGCTGTCGGTCCCGGCCTCAATTGGCCTGGGCGAGGAAAGCGCCAGCCAGCGCAGCACTTGGCGCCAGAAGCGTTCGTGGCTCAGGTCCTTGTGCGGCAAGCCCATCTGCCAGTGCCAGGTGCTCGAGGTCGCCAGGACCATGGACCGGCCGCGGCCAAACCGCTGCTGTGCGATGATGATCTTGGGGTTGCTCGGCTCACTCAGGGGATGAACAGCCAGAATGGTGGCGCCTGGCTTTGCGCGTCCGAGTGGATTGTACCCCTCAAGGTCCGGCAGGCTATCCCAGATGGCCCGGTTCTCTGCATCATCCGCCGCCAGTTGCAGAACGGGGCTGCGGTAGCCGTCGTGCGTGAGCAGTAACTTGTACTTATCCCGGAAAGTTGCTGCCACGGATCGGGCGGCGCCGTTCTGATACGGCAGTTCAACCGGCAACACCTTCTCAATGACGCTGCCTGAGTATCCGCCTTGTGCAAATGCCAGGCTGCCACCGAGCATCATGAAGCCGCCGCCGCGCTGCGACACGAAATCGGCGGTCGCTTCGAGTTGGCTGTCTGTAAAAAACTCGCGTTCCACACTACCAAAAATGATGGCGTCGTATTCAAAAAGGTCTTGTCTCGCGACTGGGTAGCCCTCCTGCAGCTCGCGCTGGTTTCTGATGCCCTGACGATAGAATTTGTCCGGCCCGGTACGCAGCAACGAAACCAGATCCACGCTGGGATCCTGGTCCACTGCCCGCCGCAAGAATTTTAGTTCTGCGCGCGGGTACCCCTCGATGTACAGAATCCGTGCCTTCCTGTTGCGGTTGTCGATGATGAAGCTTTTGCTGTTGTTTGCCTGAATAGCCTCTTTGGAATCTGCGAGAACGTTTAGCGTGTATCTGACAAACCCCTTCTGCTGGGGTGAAAATTTCAACAAGGCACGTGTGGCGGTGCCCTTCAAAGCAACCATCTGCTTCTTGACGATGGCGCCGTTCTCGCGCAGCTCCAGCTCAACTGTCCGGTCGCCGAAGTTTCTGTTTTTTATCAGTGCGGAGAGCTCCACCACAGAGTTTTCGATGACAGAATGATTCACCGACACTTTCGCGAGTTCAATGTCTCTGGTGGTTTCGCTGCCAATCCCGACCATGAAAACCGGCACATTTTTGTTTTTCAACAGCGCGGCCGCTTGCAGCGGATCGCCGTTGCCGTTGTTTACGCCATCGGTCAGAATCACCACCCCGGAGACCATGTTTTTGCGGCTCAACTCATCTGCAAAACTGAGCCCAGTGGCAAGATCCGTGGCGGCCCCTCCCGCCGAAAGCTCCGCAGCATCCTTGAGATGTTCCACATCAGAAGAAAATCGGTAGAGCTGCACCTTGAAATTTATTTTCAGATCGTCGAGCAGCCCCGGCCTTTCTGCCGTTCCAAGAAGTTCTTGCACGAAGTCTTTTCTGGACCGTTTGTCCGCCACATCGCGAATGGACATGCTCTTCGAGTCGTCCACCATGACGATGATTGAGCTTTTTCGCGGCACCACGGTCGATACGGTGATGATAGGCTCGAAGACCAGCAGCAGCAAAATGCCGAGGGCGATGAATTTCAGGCCGATGAGAATGCTCTTGAAACGCAGATTGATAGCGAGCGTGGTCCTGCGGTAGATGACCCAGAGACAAGCCAGAAACCCCGCAGCCATGAGCACAAGAACGACGATGGCCGGTAGCAGGTTGAAGGATATCCGCCCCTCGGTAAAAACAATGGGACTGTATTTGAATAAAAATTCGAACATTTGCTTATCGTTTATTCCTTGTTCACGGCTTTCGAAAGCGCCTCGTAGTATTTCTGCACCAGCTCTTCGTAGCCAGCCGGGATTTGCTCTTCACGTGCGATGAAGAGCTTTTCTTTGCTTTTTAGCAGGTCGAGTTTCTGCGCCAGTTCCGCTTCCAAACCTTTGAGCGGAATCAGAACCTGCTCTTCGATGAGTTGCATGCGTTCAGTGACGCCGCCGGTAAACGTTCTCAGCACGCCGTTCAGATTCTTCTTCAACTGCTGCATCGCTTGGCTGAGCGTTGTGTCACTTTGCAGCGATTGCTGGATGAATTCAAGATCGTTCAGGCCCCGGGCCAATTCCTCGTTCATCCAATCGATTTGTTCAGGATTGAGCTTTTCCTGCGTAGACTTGGACTCTCCCGGACCGGACTGCGGGATTTGGCCGCTCTGGCCGGGTGCGGTCTGCCCGGTTCGTGCCTGCCCTTGGCCCGCACGCGAAAGTTCTTCGGCGTGCCGTTGCAATTCTTCCAGACTCTTGCGCAGCCTTCTCGTCTGATTCAGCGCAAGGTCGAGTTTTTCATCTTCAGATTCGGCAAGCGCGCCGCGCAGTTTCGTAAGCTGCTCACCCGTGCGCTCCAGTGTGGCAAGGATGTCTTTTTCCGCCTGCAGCGCCGAATTGAGTTTCTTTTCCTGCAGCAGTTTTAGCGCGGACTCCATCTTTTCTTTCAGCTCTGAGTGACCCAACTCTTGGGCCAATTCACGGATTTCGCGCGCAGACTGATTCTTTGAACTTTGCGCCTGCCTGGAGAGAGACTGCAGTTGTCTTTCGGCCCTTGATAGTCCATCTTCCAAACTCTGCTGCTTTTGCACAGCGCTTTCGATGCCCTCCTCCCGGGGATTTTTGTTCTGCGCCAGATCGCGAACTTGTTGCGTCAGCCGCTTCTGCCCGTCCGCAAGCTGCTGAAATTGCTGCTCAAGCTCATCGACCTGCCGGCGCAGTGACTCCTTTTGGCTTCGACGCAACATGTCTTCCAGGCGATTGAGATTCTTGAGCGCGCGTGTGCCTTTTGCCGCCGCCAACTCGGCATTGTCCTTTCCCAAATTGTGGGCCGCGTTGTTCATCTCGGATGACGCTCGCCGCAAATCTTCCTGTACTTGCCTCGGCAATCCCGAATTCTGCTGCTGTGATTGCTGCATCTGGCGGGCAAGTTCCTGTGTTTCGCGACGGATGTCTTCCTGCTCCCGGCGCAGCTCTTCAATTCGGCGTTTCTTTTCTTGCCGGTTCAGATTCTCGCGGGCGAGGTCGCGCATTCTCCGATTGAATTGTTGCTGGCGTTTCGCAAGTTCCTTCACCTTTTCCAGGGCGTCGTTGATCTCCCGGTCTTTTTGTTGCTGAGGTTGGTCGCGCAACGTTTCGTACTTGTTGTTGAGCTTATCCGTTTCCTGTTCGAAAAGCTCTGATAACTCGTCCAGCGTGGCGTTGTAGCCTTGCCCCTGGCCTTGCGCCTGCTGAATCTGGATTTCCTTAATCTGCGCCTCGGCTTGCAACAGACTTCGCAAAGCCTCACGCTGCGGCGTTTGCGCCTCAGTGAGTTGGGGTTTCTTCAGCTCGTCCACTGCACGCTGCATGGCTTCCACCGCAGCGGAATAAAACTTGGCGAGGTCCTTCCCCGAATCCCTGGTAAAAACTGAACGCTGCTGGATCTGAAAAAGCGTGCCTTGCGTGACTTCCAGCAAGTTCTCCTGACTTTCGACCAACACCTGAATGTCCCCGGCCAATTCGTCCGCTTCCACTTTGCTGGCTTTTTGGCGCGTCTTCCAGGTGGCCACGAGGATCTCTTTCTGCGTCTGGGAAAGCTGCGCCCCCATGCCGTTGCCGCCGCCCATCTGGCCCTGGGAGAGCGGACGGGTAAATTCCGCCTCGAACGGCCGAACTTCCACAAAGAAAATGTCCGAGGTCACCACTTCCCCATCGTTCGATGACGGATCGAAAGCTTCCGCGTAATAGCTCAGGAAGTCGCCGGGTTGGACGTTGAGTTCTTCAAGATAGAATAGATAGGCAGAAGCAAACTCTTTTAATGGGTCGGCGCCGTATGCTGACGCTCCCGCCGTCGGTTTTTCCTGCAGTTTGAGCGAGATCTCTTTCTCCAGAGAGCCATTGATTACGTATTTCAATTTGACGTCGGGCAAGCCGTAATCATCTTGCACCAGCACATGCACGGAGACTTCCTCCAGCATGGTCGCCTTTATGTCTCTGCCCGGCCGTTCCATGGTCAGGGTGGGCGGATCGTCCGGTAATGCATGGATGTAGTACTCCGGCGCAGGATCGTTGGATAGTCGGTCGGTATCGGTGATCGAAATCGTGTAGTACGTATCCTCTTTCACGGTCAGCGTCGCCGTGATCACCGAGTCGGACGAAATCCGTGTCTTGAGTTTGGCGCCTGCTGCCAGCGTGATTTTCGCCGAGTGCAGGGCCTTGTCCGCCAACGCCCGAATTGTCACCACCGTTCCCACCGGCGCCCACACGTCGCCTGTGTCCCGCTCCCATTTTGGCTCTAGTCCGGTGTACTCCGGGAACTTGTAGGCCAAATCGACCCGGGTGATTTCCGGCGCATCGTACAGTGTGAACCGGTAGATATCCGACAGCTTCTCATCTGCTTTCACATAGTACCGGGTGTCAACCTCAAGGTCAAAGAAATGATACACGAAAATGTTTTCCGCCTCGGTCCGGTCCATGTCAACTTTGTGCCAGGATGAATCGTCACTCGCATAGTAAAGCGTGATTTGTTCTGCCTCAAATCCGGTGAGTTCTGTATTGATCTCCTGGGCGGAACCGCGCGGCACACGAACATTTCCGGGTGTGACCACCAGTGCTGGCTTGGGCTTGATGGTCGGAAACTTCCACGGCGTGAACAGGCGGTTTATCCGGAAACCAAACTGGTCCATGTTTGAGAAAATCATGCCGGTCAAGAACAGCATTGCGACCAGGGCCACGGAACTCCAGACCACCGCGCCTCTCGCTTGCAAGGTCTGTGGCAGGTTTAGTGGTTCGACATGAAATCTGGCATCGTCCAGCAACTTCTCGAGAATATTGTGTGAGACCTGCGGGTTTTCAGAGTCACCCAGTTCGATGGCGGTGACGAGTCGATCTTCAAGGTGCGGGTGCTTCTCCTCGAGGTAGCGCGCGATGCGGATTTCGGTAGGCACGTTGAGGAAGGGACGAATAATTTCAATGTATAATGTCACTAAAAATGCAGCAACAATCACCGCCAGCAAACCGAGCCGCACCACCGTATCAAGGTCAAAGAGTGAGTCCAGCAGGAACGCGAGCATGAAAGCCACGATGGTGGAAATGAGCACCTGCGCGCCGCCCTTCAACAAGATAAGCTTTTTCCACTGCCGGCAAACTTCGTGCACGCGGCGTTTTAGTGCGGTGTATTGCTGGTTCATGTCGTTAACTCGTAATCTCTGCGTCTCCGCGTCTTTGCGGCTTGCCTTACCTTAACGGTACGTCCTGTTCGCTAACCATGTCTCGCCGACCAGCAAAAAAATCGCCAGCAGAATCCCAAAGCGCCACAGTCTCTGGTGCTTTTCCAGATGGACTCCGGGGTTGTCAATTGTCAGAGAAGCTGTCTGAATTTCGTCGTTGGTGACCTCTGCCACTTTCGCCTGCAGCTCTTCGGGCGGCAGACCCGCCAGATCAGATTCCTTGGGATCGACATTCACCGCAAAATAGGCCGCTGGCTGTTTCTGGCCTTTCCGCCAGACTTCGTAGATCCCCGGCTCACTTGTCTGTTCAAACAGGTCGCCGTCTAAATCAATTCCGTGGCCAGCCGGCGTTTTGATGGAAGCCTGACGGACTTGCTCGCCGACAACGCCAAAACGTTGCAGCGGCACGGGATTTCCAACCAGGAAAGACTTCTGGCCTTTCCGCTGCGAAGCGACGTACTCGAGCGTCTGGTAAAGCAGCGGCAGGTACATCGCCTTCACGGGCAGGTCATTCCACTCGGAATCGAGAGACGACGTCAGAAGAATGACTTTGCCGGAGCCCACCTTGCGTTCTAAAATCGCCGGACTGCCGTCGTCAAACGCAGCGAGCACGGACTCTGGCGAGAGCGGCTCAACGTGAAAATACTGGTAGAACTGCGCCGTGCTCAGGTCGCCCTGTCCTGCGTCAGAAAATAGCCGAAAAATAGGGTGCTGGTAATCTACCTCTGCGAGAATGACGCCATTCTCCCGATCTACCGACCTGAACGCGCGGTTGTTCAAAGTCGCCGGCGTTAGCTCCTGGAACAAGCTGTTGAAGATATTGGGGTTGGTCCTGTCACCGAGTGCTATGATCAAACCACCCCCGCTTCTGACATAATAGGTCAGCCGCCTGGCCGTGGCACGCGGCAAATCCTGAACATTAGCCAGGATGACAGCGCGGTACTCGGCAAAATCAAACTGCGGCAGTTTTTTTGATGTCGTTTTGATGAGGGAAAATCTGGCGTAGCCGGGCAGATTCAGCGCCCGGTCGAGGAAAAACAGCTCGTCTCTGGTCAGGTCGCGATCCGGTTCGCCGTCAACGGCCAGAATTTGTGCCCGCGATTGGTTTTCAAGGATGAAGAAGTAGTTGTTGTCAACCGCAAGGCCACCTTTTTCGCCCACCAACTCCACCTGCCCGGTCACATAACCGACCGGGGCAGCAACGCGCCGAAACCTGACAACCTGCTCTGCGCCGGGCTGAAAGGTTAAATTGCGCTGCGCCGTCTTGCGATCGTTCATTCTTAAGACCAGAGATACTCTTTGCGCTTCTGTACCAAAATTTTTCACGCGTGCAAGCACATCGACCCGGCGGCGAGTTTTGTCTGGCTTTGTGACGTGCACATCGAGTACCGCGATATTTGCCGCGCTGCCGTCGTCCACGGGGATCAAATTCAAATTGATGCCGGACTGAATGCGCCAGTGCGGATTGAGCCGTTCCCAGGCAGTGCGTTGAAAGTCGGAAATCAGGTAAACGTACTTGTACGTTGCAGGAGCTTCCAGCAGCAACGATTCTGCCGCCTGCAGCGCTTGCAGGTAGTTGGTGCCTTCATTGGAGAGGGAGATACGGTCATCGAGCAGGTTCGCCAGCGCCGAAAAGTTGGACTCCGCTGCGCCGACAGTCTCGGTGGTTTCTGCGAATTGCATGACCTGCACATGGTCGCGCGAACTGAAGGAGCGGACAATTTTCTTCGCCTGTTCAACTGCCTGGTCCAGATGATCGTCTGTTGCCATGCTGAAGGAATTGTCGATCATGACGACAACGGCTTTGGGCTGGTCTCCCCACAACGTCCCTGTATCACCGTTTTCCAGGAACGGTCGTGCAAACGCAAACGCCAACAGCGCCAGTGCGGTGATTCGCATCAAAAGGAGGATGATCTGCTTAAGCCGCTGCGACCTGTGTTGCCTGTTCGGCTCAGCCTGCAGAAAACGCATGGCTGCGAAAGGCAGCTTGATGGCGCGGTTGCGTTTGATCAAATGAATAATGATCGGCAGAGACGCTGCAGCCAGCCCCCAGAAAAAGAAAGAATTCAGAAATGAAAGTCCGAACATGCCTAACCTCTTGCGCTGCGGTGCGTGAGGTAGCTAAATAGAGCAAAATCCAGCGGTTTTGATGTGTTCAGCAGATGGTAGTCTACCTGAATGCTGCCACATCCTTTCTTAAGTTCCTCGATGTGGGCGTTGAGCTTCGTCAGGTAGCTGTCCCGCACCATTGCCGGGATGGCGAGGTATTCAGAATCGCCTTCCATGTCCAGGAAGCGTGTCGCATTTTCAAACGGAAAGCTCAACTCGGCGTCATCCATGATGTGGAAAAGAATCACGTCATGTCCTTTAAATCGAATGTGCTGCAAGCCTTCCAGAAGAGATTCAGGTTCATCGAGCAAATCCGATATGAGAATCATGAGTCCCTTCTTGCCAATGGTCTCGGCGATCTGGTGCAGCGGCAGGGATAGATCGGTCTTTTGACCCAGTTCGAGCTTGTCAAGATGGCGCAGGATAGAAAGCAGGTGGCCACGCTTGTTGCGCGCCGGAATGAACTGCGTGATCTCGTTGTCGAACGTCATCAAACCCACGCCATCCCGCTGCTGAAAAATGAGATATCCCAGTGAGGCCGCCAGGTAAGAGCCGTACTCCAGTTTTGACAGGCCTCCGCTGCCGTAGCTCATGGAGGCGCTGGCGTCGAGCAGGATGTGGCAACTCAGATTGGTCTCTTCCTCAAATTCCTTGAGATAGTAGCGGTCCGAGCGCGCATAGACCTTCCAGTCGATGAAGCGGGTGTCGTCGCCGGGCGCGTACTCGCGGTACTCCGCAAACTCCACGCTGAAGCCACGATACGGACTGCGATGCAAGCCGTAAATGAAGCCCTCGACCACTGTACGGGCTCGCAATTCCATCCCGGAAATCTTCGAAAGGATTTTCGGATCAAGAAATCTTATATTATTTGCCATTTACCTCGCGTAGAGCAGCATCCAACATGATAGTAGTTTCTCAGGCAAAGGCGCCAAGAGTGCCAAGAAAAAAGGGAAAAAAGTTCCATCAAGCCAATCGTCCAGCACGTCAGAACATGAAGGACCAACACTTCAGGACAGGCACTACATCCCTGATTTCGGTTCCGGCACTGTCTCCAGCAGCCGTTTGATAATTTCCTCGGATGTAATCTTCTCCGACTCAGCATAAAAGTTGGTCAAGATGCGGTGCCGCAGAACGGGACGCGCCAGTGCTTTGATATCATTGATAGACACGTTGTAGCGACCCTGCATGATCGCCCGGGCTTTGCCGCCCAGGATCAAGTATTGCGAGGCGCGCAAACCTGCGCCCCAACTCACCCAGTTTTTGACATAATCAGGGGCCTGACGGCTGTCCGGACGACTCGCAGATACCAATCGCACGGCGTACTGCGCTACCTGTTCGGAAAGCGGCACCTTGCGCACCACCTTCTGAAATTCGATCACCTCTTTGCCCGTGATGACGCGTTCAAGCTGCGGTGTGTAAGTGGAAGTCGTTGATGTGACGACTTTGACCTCGTCTTCTTCGCTTAGATAATCGACAACAATGTTGAACATAAAGCGATCTAATTGCGCCTCCGGCAGCGGGTAAGTTCCTTCAAGTTCAATGGGGTTTTGCGTCGCCAGGACGAAGAAGGGTTCTTCAAGTTCGTAAGTATTGCCGCCGGCCGTGACGCAATGCTCCTGCATTGCCTGGAGCAGAGCCGCCTGTGTTTTCGGGGGTGTCCGGTTTATTTCGTCTGCGAGGAGAATATTGGCAAATACCGGCCCCTTTACGAACTCCAGCGTGCGCCGGCCCGTGGTGCGGTCTTCTTCGATGACATCGGTGCCGATGATGTCCGAGGGCATCAGGTCCGGGGTAAACTGAATGCGTTTGAATTTCAAATCCAGGATTTGGGCGATGGTCTTGATGAGCAGCGTTTTGGCCAGGCCCGGTACGCCTGTAATCAGACAGTGGCCCCCTGTGACCAATGCGAGCATAACCTGGCTGATAACTTCATCTTGCCCCACGATGATCTTCCTGAGTTCATCATGAATTTTTTTGCTGCCGGTGCGCAGCTTCTCAATATGCATCAAATCTTCCGGCTGCTCTGCCGTGGTCGCCTGTTCTAACATGTTTGCTCCTAAGAATTAATGCGTCATTGCGTAGATAACAAAATTGATGCCAAGTCTATAGGCCTCGGCGGAAAACTGCGGTGGATATCTGGGATCGTACGTGTGCTCCCAAGCGTCTCCCATGTCCATGTTCCGGATCACCAGAACCATCAGCCGACCGTCATCGTCAAAAATGCCCATGCAGTGCTGTTTTATTCCACCTTTTTCATGCGTGCGGCCGTTAAGAAGCGAACCAAGGCCGGGAATCTGAATCAATTGGTCGAAATCATAAAAGCAGTGAAAGATTGGATGTTCCAACGGTATGTCCAGGATGGGCCGGCCCGGAAGGATAGAACGCATCTGCTCGAGGAAGTGCTGCCACTCGAAGGGCCCGTGAAAATCATCCACCATCAGGAAGCCGCCGCGCATCAGCCACTCCCCCAGCGTGTCTGCCTCGGCCTGCGTAAGGGACATGAATCCCACTTCTACGATGTAGGCGAACGGGTAGCGATAGAATTCCGTATCCAGAAGCGAAAGAGAAATGGCCTTGTCCGCCACGTTCAGGCTGGTCCAGTTTTTCAGGCCTTTCATGAAGTTCTCTTCGGCGGTGGGATAGTCTACCGTCCAGCTTTCCCAGCGCGGGCCGAAATAATTGCGCAAGCGGAAATTCACGCCGCCGGATTTGTAGCGCACGCGCACAAAGGTGAATTCGTCACCGTTGCTGCCTTGGGCAAGAAGCTCACTGCCGGCGAGTAAGAGAATCAGCACGAGGTTTTTGTTGATCCATCGCATCAGTGCGTGTAAGAATAAATCAGGTAGTTGATACCCAGTTTAAAAGAGATTGTTGAAAAAGTCCGCGTTTCATTCGGCAGTTCCCAGCCGTCGCCGACATCCGTGTTAAAGTTGATCAGCACCATCATGCGGCCACTTTGGTCAAAAATACCCCAGTACTGCGGCGGAATCGGCTCCAGGTACGGTACCGGTTCATGAATATTGTGTAAATCAAAAAAGCAATGAAAGATCGGATGCGTGTCCGGAAGTTTCTTCAAGATGGCCTCACTTGCAGGCAAGACACGCCGAATTTCGCGTTGCCAATTGCGCCATTCAGGTCCCAGACGAAAATCGTCCACCATCAAAATACCACCGCGCAGCAAGTACTCTCTCAAATTGACGACCTCTGCATCTGTCAGGGTTAAGTAGCCAATTTCACAAGCGTATATGAAAGGATACTTGAAAATTTCATCGTCGGCAAATGTTAAAACTTGGTGATCTTCCGAAACTTTAATACTTGTGGCGGCTTTGAGTGCGGTGTAAAAATTTTGTTCCGCTTCCGGGTAGTCGTGCGCCCACAGAGGCGCGTCGGTTGAAAAAACGTAGCCGTAGCGCCGGTTATTGTCGGTCCAGCGAATCCGGACGAATTCGAATTGATCGCCACCTGCCAATTGTGCCGGGCTTTCGGCCGCAATACCCGACAGCAAAAGCAATGTAAGACTAACAATTGTCGAAAAGCGATTCATCATTCGATACTCGCCAGCAGAATCTCCTGTGCCCGTTCGTAATTCGGCGCGATTTCCAGCGCCGCCAGGGCTGCGTTTTTTGCTTCGGCTTTCCGGCCCGCTTGCAGATACGCGTTTGCCAGATCACAGTGCGCCCCGGCCAGGTCCTGCGGTTCAGTCAGCAGGGCTACTTGCAATTCATTGATGGCATCGTCGTACTGTTTCTTGCTAAGATAGGTTCGCGCCAACTTCTGGTGAATGCCCGTGTCAAATGGCGTGATGTAGATCGCTTTTCTGAGCGCGGCGATGGCCATGTCGTAGCGCTCATCCTCCAGGCACAAGTTGGCCAACTGTTGCAGGGTGGCAAAGTCCTTCCCGTTGCGGGCCGTTAGTTCGT
>SMXE01000201.1 GCA_004357015.1 Caldithrix sp. | reverse complement strand
GCTGTGGTTTCCATCGCCCTCTGCGACTATTCTGAAGTGGCGACTTTTGGTAGTCTCCTGGCGGGCGTGATCGTTGAAATCAAGGACGGTCACTGGCACTACGCGGAACGGGGATGCGGCGTGCAGACCGGGCCGTTTGGTGCGCCGCGCGTTCGGCCATCCGGAACTGCCGAAATAGAGAACATGTTCTGGAGTTTTGACATCATCGGCAGGCCAACTGAGCGCGTGCTTGGCTATCTTGGCGGCCTGATCGATGCAACAGGAATGAACGCCGCCGCGTTTCTGTTCAACAGTTCGGCCTATTCGCTGACTCGCATCGTGACCGGCCAACTCGACGCATACGTGGATGTCGGCGCCAGAATTCTGCAGGACATTCCTGAGAGTGAGGCTGAGTTTGTCGTAATAGGGCGCGGTCAGATAATGGGCACGTTCCCGTACGACATTGCGGCGGCCTACATTATTGTTCAGGAAGCCAATTGCATTATCACGGATGCTTATGGCCAGAGTCTGGACCGGTTCTTGTTGATCCGGCATGGCAAAAGCGCGGTCATTTCCTGCGTGGTCGCCAGCAACCGGGAGCTGCACCGGAAAATACTGAACGAGATTGCCCGTAAGGGCAAGCAAATAACCAGCAAAGACGAAAGGAGCAACTAAATGTCTTCTATGCTTTTCACTTCTGAGTCGGTGACGGAAGGTCATCCGGATAAAATCGCCGACCAGATTTCTGATGGCGTTCTTGACGCCATTTTGCAGGACGACCCGTACGGCCGCGTAGCGTGCGAGACCTACGTCACAACAGGCCTGGTGATGGTCGGCGGAGAAATCACGACCAAAACGTACGTGGAAATTCCAACTTTGGTGCGGGGAATCATCAAAGAGATCGGCTACACCGACGCCAGTTTTGGATTCGATTATTTGACCTGCGCAATCCTGAACACCATTCAAACTCAGTCGCCTGATATTGCCATGGGCGTGGACAAAGACGGCGCCGGCGACCAGGGCATGATGTTCGGCTACGCCACCAATGAGACGCCAGAGTTCATGCCCCTGCCAATCGTGCTGGCCCACAAGCTTACACGCCGTCTGGCGCAGGTACGAAAGGATGGCACGATGCCTTTTATCCGTCCCGATGGCAAGTCGCAGGTAAGCGTTCGCTACGAAGATGGCCGTCCGGTCAGAGTGGACACGGTCGTGATTTCCACACAGCATGACCCGGATGTGGATCAGGAAACCATTCGCAACGAAGTCACGGAGAAGGTCATCAAACCGGTCCTGCCGTCGGATTTTTATGACGAAAACAACATTGTTTACCACATCAACCCGACTGGCCGTTTCGTGGTTGGCGGCCCGCACGGCGACACCGGACTCACCGGCAGAAAGATCATCGTGGACACGTATGGTGGTTACGGCCGGCACGGCGGCGGCGCCTTTTCCGGTAAAGATCCCACCAAGGTAGATCGCTCAGCAACTTATGCGGCGCGCTATGTCGCGAAGAACATCGTGGCTGCCGGGCTGGCGGAGAAGTGTGAACTTCAGCTCGCCTACGCCATCGGCGTAGCAGAGCCGGTCTCGGTTCGCGTCGAAACCTTCGGCACCGGCAAGATGCCGGAACAAGAGATCGCCAGTCTGGTGAGAAAAAACTTTGCACTCACGCCCAAAGGCATCATAGAGATGCTCGACCTGCGCCGCCCGATTTACAAAAAGACAGCAGCCTACGGGCATTTCGGCAGAGACGGCGAAGGATTCACCTGGGAAGAAATCGACAAAGCCAGCGTAATGGCAAAAGGCTAATCAAGTAACAAGTATCCAGTAACCTGTATCAGGAGGTACCGTGAATTACGATATCAAAGACATCAACCTTGCCAGTGAAGGCAAGAAAAGAATCGAGTGGGCGGACAATGACATGCCCGTTCTCAGACAGGTTCGCGAAAAATTTGAGAAAGCACAGCCGCTGAAGGGCCGCAGAATGTCCGCCTGCCTGCACATGACGGCTGAGACTGCCAACCTGGCGCGTACATTAAAGGCAGGTGGAGCAGACCTGCTTATGTGTGCATCAAATCCGCTCTCCACTCAGGATGACGTCACCGCTTCGTTGGTGAATGATTATGGCATCCCGGTTTTTGCCATCGAAGGTGAAGACAACGAAACGTACTACAAACACTTGCAGGCTGCGGTAGAACATGAGCCCGTAGTCACAATGGACGACGGAGCGGATCTCGTTTCCATGATTCTCTCGGACTATCCTGACCTCGCCGGCAAGATGCTCGGCAGCATGGAAGAGACCACCACCGGCGTGATCCGGCTGCGCGCGATGGAGCGAGACGGCGCGCTTAAATTTCCGGTCATTTCTGTCAATGATGCCGTCACAAAAAACCTGTTCGACAACCGGTACGGCACGGGTCAGTCGACCATAGACGGCATCATCCGCGCGACTGACATTTTGTTCGCCGGTAAGAGCGTGGTGGTGATCGGGTATGGCTGGTGCGGCAAGGGCGTTGCCATGCGCGCAAAGGGCATGGGCGCTAACGTCATCATCATTGAGGTGGACCCGGTGCGCGCGCTCGAGGCGGTCATGGACGGCTTCCGTGTGATGGCCATTGCCGAAGCCGCTCCCATCGGCGACCTCTTCATCACGGTCACCGGCGACATTCACGTCATCCGCAAAGAGCATTTTATGAGCATGAAGGACGGTGCCATGGTTGCAAATTCGGGACACTTCAATGTCGAGCTGGATATTGACGGCCTGACCGAACTTTCGAAAGAAATTCGGAAAGAAGTTAGAAATTTCGTTGACCAGTATGTGCTGGAAGACGGCCGCCGCATCAATCTCCTGGGCGAAGGCCGCCTCATCAACCTCGCTGCCGCCGAGGGCCATCCGGCTTCAGTGATGGATATGAGCTTTGCGACGCAAGCGTTAGCGACTGAATTTGTGCTTGAGAATGAAGGTAAATTGGGCGCGAAGGTTTACAACGTGCCTAAGAAGACCGAAGATTGGGTTGCGACTTTGAAGTTGAAATCCATGGGCATCGAGATCGATCAATTGACGGATGAGCAGAAAAAGTATCTTCAGTCCTGGGAGATGGGAACCTGATTCCCCGAACGTGCGACGTACTTTCGAAAGTGCGTCGCATCTGATTGCAGAAACACAATTCTCTAACGCAACATCCTGTTGCACCTTCATTCACACCACCCCGCGCTTCAGCCACCTCTGCTGTAACCTATTCAGCTATTGGCATGTAACTGTTGGCTATTAGCCATTGGCTTTTAATTTTTAGAAGTTACGTTGTGAATATCATTTACCTGTCGGGCGATGTACAATAACCATTGTAACTAATTGAATTTTATCAGCTAAAAGTTAATGCAAAAGCCAATCGCTCAATTTAGGTAGAAGTTACTTTTGAACAGTAGAACCAAGAACAAGAGATGACAACTAACCTTTATCAGCAAGCTCAAGACCAACAACCAAAAGCCAGCAGCCAAAAGCTGAATGGTTACCCTCCGGTGCACCAATTTGCTCCACATGAGAGCACGACCAACCGACCTTCGTGGATTAGCCCTGCATATATATTCCATTACTGAAACTTTTTTTACCCCAATGTAACATTTCTCTAAAGTCCGCCTCACCGCTGACCGAATAAATTAACAACTAAGATCCATCCCACAAAATCATTTAACATGAAGTTAATTGGTGAGGAACACAATGGAGAGATATGTACACATCCGCTGTTGCGGCAAGGCAAGCAAACAATCTATGACTCAAAGTTCGTCAGTGTTTCTGGCCGGGATGCTGCTCTTGTCGAGCATTTTCGGTTGCGCACTTGAAAAGCCCAGCGCCCCGTCCTGGGACGTTGACGTTGCTATTCCGCTGATCAGCAAAGTCTACACCATGGCAGAAATCGCAGACGAAGAAGACGCCATCGGTTCGGATTCCACCGGCACCCTGTTCTTCGAGCAATCATCCGACCTGGACGCGTACACGGTCGGAGACCAGCTCGATATCGACGATATGAATGATACATTCTCGATGCAATTAGGGACGTTCACGATAGACGCGCCCGGGGCGGAATTCGTCAGCGTCGAACTGCGTGAGATCTACCCCGGTGCAGACGCACTGCACGGCCAAACGGTGATCATTCCCGGTTTCAACTTTGCCACAGCGAAAAAGCCGATGAACGCCTATGATAATTTCGCTTATGTGGTCATCGAATCCGGCAACATTACCATTCGTGTTACCAACAATCTAATCATTCCGTTGGGAAGTCCTATTACCGTCGAAGTTTGGGATACTTTCGCGGATACGTTGATCGTGACAATATCTAACCCCATCCAGATCGACCCTGGTACGACATCGAGTTTTTCAAAGGATCTGGCCGGCAAGAGGCTGCCGAACAGCCTCTCCATCCGAATGGTTGGCGCGTCACCCGGCAGCGGCGGCAACCCGGTGCTGGTGGATGCAAGCAGCCGGTACGATATGTCTGGCGAGATTAGTGAGCTTACAGCGTCTGAAGCGCTGGCGAAAGTCCCGTCACAGACAGTCTCCAATGAGGACTTTGTCACAATCAGCGATTCGGTTTCAGTGGTGGAAGCTGTCGTGGACAACGGCATGATTTTGCTGCAGGTTACCGGCGGTATGCCGCTGGATGCATGGATTCGCTACGAATTGCCGGACTTTATTGATATGGCCGGAGTTGTTTTAGTGGACTCCTTTTTCGTACGGCGAAACACAAATGTCTCCAACACCATCAACCTTGCGAACTTTACCCTGCGGCCCCAGATGGCTGATTTCACCCAGCAGCAGATTCGTTTCAGATGGAGAGCCCGCACGATTGACACTGGCGATCAAATGGCGCTTGTCCGTGCCACCGACGTCATGGGCGCTGCCTTCAGCGTCAGGGACATGCGCTTTGCCAGCATCACCGGCAAGCTCGGCCAGCAGGATATCGACATTTCACAGGACGACATCGAGTTTGATATTCCAGCCGATCTGGACAGCATCTTTTTCGAGACTGCGCGTCTTGAGTTAGTGCTCAACACAACCATCAATTTCCCGACCAACATCTCCCTGACCATCGAGGGGCAAAATGAAAAGGGTGGCGTTTCTTATCTGAGCGTCAATGAGATGATCGAGGCGGCGGATCAGCCGGGTGTGCCTTCAACACGAATCATCATTCTGGACCAGCAAAACAGCAACATAAATGAATTCATCAGCATTCTTCCAAACCTTGTGAAGATAGCCGGCAAGTTTACGCTCGGCGACCCGGACTGGATTGGGACCGTCACCAAGGATGACTTTGTGGATGGCGTCGTAAAGATCACAGCGCCGTTTTCATTTCGGCTTCCGGCGCAGACCATCGACTCAGACGTCGCGGATATCGAGATCGACGAAGATGTCCGAGAGAATATCATCAAACACCTGGCCAACGGCGCGTTTTTTACCGAGGTGACCAACCACCTGCCGATAGGCGCCACCGTCGAAGTTGTGTTCGGCGACCTGGATTCCTCGCTCGTGTTTGAACAACCCCTGTTGCGCATCGGTCCATTCGGGGCGGCGGCGCCAACGATGGACCAAGAAGGATACGTAAGGACGCCGAAGGTCACGGAGTTTACATTTGACCTGACCGAGGAACAGATGCAAACCTTTCTGCGAACCCCACTGTATTCCGGCGTGCGCGTTTTTCTTGAAGGAACCAACAATCAGTTTATCAAAGTACGGGCCAGTGATTTTATTGAAATAAAGGCCTACACAATAATCAAAGTAAATGTCAACGGGGACTAACATCAGGGAGGACTGCATGATGCCAATTTTTGATTTTAGGAACTGGCTCGTACTTTTCGCACTCAACTTTTTCATTGTTCAGGCAAACGCCCAGGAAGGACTTTCCAACGCCCGGAGTATGTCGATGGCCGGGGCTTACACGGCACTGGCTGCCGGGGTTGAATCGCCAATCTGGAATCCGGCCAACCTCGGCCTGCGCAACAAAAATGCCTACACGATCAACCTTCTGTCGGTGGGCGTCAGCTTGAACAACAATGGTTTTACTTACGACCAATATCTGAAATATAACGGAAGTTATCTGAACGAAGAGGACAAACAGGATATCCTGGATTCCATTCCGGAGACAGGGCTCACCGGCGAAGTGGACGCGGAGCTTCAGGCGCTCGGCTTTTCCTTCGGCACTTTTGCCATCATTTTTTCCGGGTTTGAATTTTCGGACCTCAACGTTTCCAAAGATGCTGCCGAGTTGTTTCTGTATGGCAATCAGTTCGGCAGGAACTACGATTTCAGGGACTCCCGTGCAGACGGCTCGGGCTTTGCCAGTGTCGCCGTCTCCAAGGGCTTTCGTCTCAAAATGGCGAGCATGCATGAGTTTGCCGTCGGCGTAACGGGCAGATACATTCACGGCATTGCCAACGGACGTCTGCGCGAACTCAGCGGCTCACTCACCACCGACATAGATGGCTTACACGGCAGTGGCAAGCTGGTATTTGAAAGCTCGCTCGGGGGTGACGGCTTCGGACTTGACTTCGGGGTGGCGGCCAGGCCAACCAGATCGTGGACCCTCAGCATGAGCGTGGCCAACGTTTACAGCAACATCAACTGGAAAACCGACGCCAAGCGGCACGAATTTGGCTTCACCGCTGATTCGGTGACCGTGCAAAAAATTGGCGAGGCAGGGTTCGATTCTGTTTTCGTGGACAGCGATTCAACCTATGAAATAGAAGGCTTCAACTCGCATCTGCCGCGTCAGCTTCGTTTTGGCATTGCGCGCACGGGCCGCAATTTCACCTTTGCGGTGAACTTGACTCAGGGTTTTGAGGAGTCTGTGTCCTCCACCAAGTCGCCGCGTGTTTCCGTGGGTGCAGAACTCCGTATCATTCCGCTTTTGCCGCTGCGCACCGGCGTGGCACTTGGCGGCAAGCGCGGCCTGACAACGTCTGCCGGCTTTGGGTTGGATTTTGGACTGCTCGTATGGGATTTTGCCTTGGCGGTACAGGACGCATCTTTCTCCGGCAAGGAGGTGAGTCTCGCCTTTAGCTGGATGTTGCGGCTGTAGCGGCTACTTCCGCATTAACGCGAGCAAGACCAGACCAGCCACCAGAAAGATGGCATTTGTCAGCCAGGCGGCATGCAATGGCTGCAAAATGCCAATTTCTCCGAGGGTCTGAACCAGGCGGCTGATTCCGAAATAAAGCAGGTAGATCATCGTACTGATGATCAGCCCGAAAACGGCGCCGCTGCGGTTCTTGCTCGCCGCGATGGGACTGCCCATAAGCACCAGGATAAAAATTGCAAATGGCTGGGCGTAGCCGAAATGAAGGCTCACCAGCCATTTTTTGGGATCCCCGCCGTTTCTCTCCACATCCCGGATAAATTTATTCAGTTCGGCAGACGACATGTATTCCGGATCTGCCTGTTTCTCCAGCAGCTCCTCCGGTGTAAATGTAAGAGATTCATCCCTGAGGCTTGCGAAACGCTCAGCATCTTCCCGCCCGTTCTCGAACTTCCGCCGGTAGCCATTGCTCAGCACCCAAGTGCCGTTGACCCAATTCATGGTTTGTGCATCCAGTCGCTCGACAATACGGTTGCCCTGGTATTTCTGAATCGTCACCTGGTGAGCGATATTGCTGCCGGTATCGAATCGCTTGATGAAAACTCTACGGTCGAGGCTGTCACGCAGGAAAAGGTTTTCAATGCGCGTTTTGGAATACTTTTTCTGCGCATCGAGATACTGCATCTCAATCTCTGATTTCTTCCGGCTCGCTGCCGGCACCGCGCGATCGTTAAACACGAACGCGGCCATGCTCATAGCCACGCTGAGTGTAAAAAGCGGCAGCAATATCCGGTTGAGAGAGACGCCGGC
>SMXE01000200.1 GCA_004357015.1 Caldithrix sp. | reverse complement strand
TTTATTATGACAGCTTTGTCGTCTTCATCGCGCGTTCCGCGATATACGATTCTTTTTCTCCCCCTGAAAATTTCCTCAGAGATAAGATAACCGGGAATCATCAGCTTCTCCTATAGGATAGTATACACTTTCCCTTTTATAACTTAAAATATCGAAAATTGTGGAAAATTTGTGAAATAATCGAGGTGCAGGTTTGTCTAACTATGATAGAAATAATTCTTTATTGGTACAAGGAAAAATTTATATTTTCCATCACGCCGGCTTTCAAGCCCCCCGGTATTGGCGTTTAAATGAGCCAGTCAAGTCCCATCAGCATCTGCCGGTGCTAACTTCGGTTCCGGTTTCAGGCCTTCAATCATCAGCCCCGCAGTGAGCGCGCTCAGCAACGCCAGAGCAGTGGCGATGAACATGATCAAACGGAAACTGTCCACGTAGGAATCAGCGATGGCTCGCTCAAGTGCAGCCTTCAATTCTGCGTCAATATTTGCTGGAACCTCTATCCCGGCCAGCTTAATTCGTTGCTCGTCAACCGTTTGCTGAACCTCGGGGGGGACTTGAAGTATGGTCAAGTGGTTATCGAGACTTCGATTGAAAGTGTTCAGGATAATAATGCCAAACACCGCGATAGCGAGCAACCCGGCCGTTCGGGAGGCAGCATTGTTGATGCCCGATGCGATACCGGCCTGGCGGACCTGCACCGCTCCCATTACCGTCGTTGTCAGCGGTGCCACGCTAACCGCCATGCCGACGCCCAGCACCACAACTGCTGGGAAGAAAGTCGTCCAGTAACTGCCCCCAATATCTGGCACAGCAAACAGGGCAAACCCACCTGCGGCGATGGCCGGCCCGACCGTCAGCGGGAGTTTCGCCCCGTAGCGGTTTACCAGTCCCCCTGCCCAGCGCGAGAGCAGGAACATGATAAGAATCAATGGTAGAAAGGCTGCGCCAGCAGCTGTGGCTGAATAGCCCTGCACCTGGATCAGATTGAAAGGAACGAAGAACAAAGACCCGCTCAGGGCTGCGTACAATAACAGCGTTAGCAGATTTGCCCCACCAAAGGATCGCGAGCGGAACAGGTTTAACGGCATCATCGGCGCCGGGCTACGTCCTTCTACAATGAGAAACATCAGCAGCGCAATAACGCCAACGGCCAGGGCGCTGAGCACTAACGGGTGGCCTAAGCTCAGGTTGGCCGATTCAACCAGTCCATAAACGAGACTCCCTAGACCTATAGTCGCTAATCCTGCGCCCTTCCAATCCAGTTTACCAACTCCTTCTTCGTCACGGCTCTCCGGCACGCGCAGGAACAGAATGCCAAGTACAATCACCGCCAGGGGGACGTTGATGAAAAAGATCCAGCGCCAGGAGAAATTTTCAATCAACCACCCGCCCAACACGGGTCCCAGCGCCGCGGTTATGGCGGCGAAGGCCGACCAGGTACCGATCGCCTTTCCGCGCTGCTTCTCGCTGAACGACGCACTGATAATCGCCAGACTGCCCGGCACCAGCAGCGCACCGCCCATGCCCTGAACCGCCCGTGCGGCGATCAGTTGCTCTATGTCAGGCGCGAGACCACACCACACCGAGGCCATCGCGAACAGCGCAACACCACTTGCAAAGATGCGTCGCCGCCCGAAATGATCCCCCAATGACCCGCCGACCAGAATCAGAGCGGCGATAAAGAGCGCGTAGGCTTCAACAATCCACTGGAGGTCCGTAACCGTTGCCCCTAAATCTGCCTGCAACACCGGCAGCGCCAGATTGACAACCGTTCCATCAATAAAAGCCATGCTGGAACCGATGATGGTGGCCGCCAGGATCCATGGCTGAAGCTTTTTGAGACACGGTGAGGTATCCGGCGCAGACAGAATAACACCCTCATCACATGGCGGTTTGAAAATGTTTGCCATCGCTCGTCTCCTTTATTTTTTTGATGCACGTGGAATATCAACAGTCTATGGAACGTTCTGAAAGTCGAGAGACCCATCTGCGATTTCTCATCGCCCTGAGCAGCAGTCGACGCTTTCCAAGGGCTCTTTTGAGTTTTTAGCTGATCTTTCCTTAAACGAGCCCCGCCAACCGGGTGAGAGCGCCCGGATTCGTAGGGCCTTCTTGGCTCCTTCCAAATTTTTCTGGTCAAAATAGAGCAAGTGGTTTATCTCACGCACAGTCATGCGTTCTGCGTCAACTTTGACCCGCTCAATGACATCGCCCGCTCCGACCTCACCTTCTTCCAGAACGCGTAAATAAAAGCCAACACGGCTATTTTGCAAAAATAACTTTGGAAATTTGGCCATCCCCATCTTGAAACCAAGTTTGGCGCACGGAACACGAGGCTGGGTCACTTCGACCAAAGCACCGCCAACCCGAAAAACGTCCCCAATGTGAATTTCGTCTTCCAGCATTCCTTCGACAGTGAAATTTTCGCCAAACTGGCCATAAGTAAAATCATTTCTGCTGAGTTCGCTTTTCCAATATTCATAATTTTCGATGGAGTAAACGTAAACGGCTTTATGAATCCCTCCATGTCCAACGAGATCAGCTTGTCCGTCCCCACCAAGGTTCATCGTTCTCAGCATGACTCTTTTCTTAACCGGTTCTTTAAAAATCCCGGTAGTCATGGTTTTGCCATTATTTTGGACTTCTTTGGGCAGCGAAACATTCACAGAGAGTAGCTTCATCACTTTGCCTCCTACTTGGTTGGTGATTAGTTTCAATACCTGCGTTCAGATTCATTACTTATCTTTGTTAAAATTGACTGTAAAGTTTTCATGATAGTTCACCTTAATTTTCAGTCAATACATCTTGGTGGCAATTGGAGCGGCAAGAGTCTCGTCACTTATTCCAAACGCATCAACTAAATGAACAGCATCGGAACGGAGTTCCAGGCAGAGTTTGTCAATCTGACGTCGAATAGCTTTGGCTTTTGCACCTTCGATGTAACCATTTTCGAGAAACCAGCCTTTATCCTTTTCGATGCGTGAGAGAGCGAAAAGATTGCACAATAGTTTGAGGACATCAGCCAGTGCTGGATCGGGACATTGCTCAATGCCTCTTAGAAACTGCTCCAAAACAACCCGTTCAATATAAGCATGGGCCAGATTGATGAGATGGTTTTGACATTCAATGAAAGCCTCATATGTCCCCTTTCCCTCATCGATTCGCTTTTTCAAGCGCTTAGCTGCCGTGATGAGAAGATGATTTTCTCGATATTTGAAGGCACCCGATTGAAAATCAGCATCTAGCAAATGTGCTTCATCTGTCATTCGCGTCACGACAGGGTTGAGTTCCGAGATTGCCGTAGCTGCCCGTTCAGCAAGATATTTGACCAAACCCAAAACCTTCATCTCATCAAATTGATGCCTGAATTTAGTCAAGAGCCCCTTAGCAACCAGTTGCATCAGGACGATGTTGTCTCCTTCAAAAGTAGTAAATATTTCGCTATCCGCTTTCAATGCCCCAAAACGGTTCTCGGCCAAATATCCCTTACCACCACAGCTTTCTCGGCATTCCTGAATCGTATGTGTGGCATTCCAGGAGCTGTGGGATTTGAGTCCAGCGGCTAAAACCTCAACTTCACGTTGATCTTCCTCTCTACGTTCAACATAGCGGCGAGCTAGATATTTCAAGGCAAAATCAATCGCATAAGCATTGGCCAGCAAGGGTAACAGCCGCCGCTGGTGGCTGGGGTAATCTAGTAACAATGTTTCCGCCACCCCTGGCGGGCCAAACTGCCGGCGGCGTGTCGCGTAACGGATCGCAATAGTTATCGCAGATTTAGCGGCGCTCAATGCCGCCGCCGCGATACTGATACGGCCTCCAACCAGGGTGCCAAGCATGGTGAAAAATCGCTGTGAAGCGCTGGCAATGGGACTGGAATAGATACCATCAGAACTGACTTCAGCAAAACGATTCAAAAGATTCTCCCGTGGAATTCGGACATGATCAAACCAGATTCTGCCATTGTCAACACCGTTCAATCCCATCTTTTCTCCACAGTCTTCAAGTTGAACGCCTGGCATAGGCGAGTTGTCACTATCGCGTATAGGAACCAAAAATGCATGAACACCATAGCTGTCTCCTTCGATCTCTAATTGCGCAAATACCGTAGCCATCCGACCATGAAGCGCGGCGTTGCCAATATAGTCTTTGCGAGCTGATTCCGAAGGCGTATGTAAGATGAATTCTTCCGTTTCTCTGTCATAAAGTGCGATGGTTTCAATATCATTAACATTAGAGCCGTGACCCAACTCCGTCATTGCAAAACAACCGGCCAGTTCTAATGACCCTGCGTCGCGGAGGTATTTTTTGTGATGTATTTCAGTCCCGAGTTGATATACGCTGCCGCCGAACAGTCCAAACTGGACACCGAATTTAATCATAAGACTTAAGTCATGAAATGCCACGGTTTCGGCAACGGCGATAAACCCTCCGAGATCGGCTTTGCCTCCATAAGCTTCAGGATAGGATAAAGCACCCAACCCCTGCCGGGCGAGCTTAGTGCACCAGGCAAGCACACGCTCGCGATAGGTTGCAGTATCAATGCCATATTCATAACGGAACGTCGGATCGCTTAGTAGCCTTCTCACTTTATGACGTATGCCAGCATGTTCACCATCCAGTAACTTCATCATCGCAGAGACATCAAAGGAGGCTTCGGGAAAGGCCAGCGATGGTTCCTCTGTTGGCCGTTTTTCATCTGATAAGATATTCCGAACGGCTTCAGAGCCTACAACTCCCAGGACTTCCTCAATCTCTTCGAGTGCTTCACATGCTTCCGGTGTTGTACAACGCTTGACCTGATCCCCAGCACCAATACGCGCTATTTCGATACCGAAGTTCACTAAGGATTGCTTTGATGATTCGGAGGCTTGTTTGCCCGATTCACGAATTATTTTCAACCAGTTCTGCAATTGCTTTGCTGAAGGCGGTGAAGCGGGACTCAGCCAACCGGCAAGAATTGTCTTCTCTGAGTCGGTGAGCCAATCCTGCTTTTGAAGTTTGTTCCTGATGGTATCAATCTCGCTGGGCGTTAGAACACCGTCTGACCATGCCACATACAACATTGGCAGCAATGTCAGAAAACCAGGTGCATCGATAGGCGTAACTAACTCTGGTGAATGCTTTATCGAGCCTATTGTTGTTGTCTTATCTTTTGCTTTCAAAACTCACCTCCTTCTTATACCCTTGCATTCTGCTGTTCACTTGACGAAAACAGTCTGGATGTTGACGAACTCCTTGATCCCGTAGTGTGACAACTCGCGGCCATATCCGCTTTCCTTGATACCGCCGAACGACAGGCGAGGAGCGGACTTTACAAACGCATTCACGAAGCAGGATCAGATTCAGGCCGATGATGTCTTTCGCCGAATAGCCGTTTTTCCAGATGTTTGCGGGTCTCAGTGACAAGCCACTCATAGGCGTTCCGGAAGGCCTGGAGTTGTTCGCCTGTCCTGCAAAGGACTGTAATCCCGTAGTGGCCACAGAGTATATGCTCAGGTTGCCGGCGAAGCGCCTGCTTTCCAAAATCATTATCGAGGCGTCGGATTGCACCGCTCGGCCTCCAGCCGTTCCTCAACAACGATGACCGTGCGAGCACCCCGTTCCCATTAGATGCCATCCCTCTCAACAGTCTTCAAAGAGGGACGGCATCTACCAGCGTGACTGCTTAATTTGCGGCAGGAAGTGTTTTACCAGCATTCACATTATTACCTCGAACCAGCAAGTAAAGTGATACCAGCAAGAGGGTAACTTGAAATTGCATGCCGCCCATGGGGTGCGTTTCAGTAGCCTTGAAATGCCATTGGCCCCAGGTGCACCATAAAAATTGCGCCAAGCATGACTGGAACAAGCAAGAGAACTCCCAGGCGTGTCATCCAATCGTTGAGAAATCCTTATAAGAGGACAAGCGTTCCTCCTGCGGTCTCTGCCAACGCCAACTCAAAGAAGTGTTTATAATTAGACTGGTATTTTTGCATGTTACCGACACAGCCTCAACCTTACGCTACATAAAAGTCTTACTTATCTGACTCATCTTGCCGGGCACCGCCTTCTTCATCCCACCTCTGGCTATCAAGGCAATCTTCGCAGAGTGCTGTCTTTGTGCCACTTTCGGCATAAGTACCGCGTGTTAGCCGGCCACAACCGGGACATTCATGCTTTTCTTGCAAATCGTTATTTTCTCTCGAAGAGTTCATTTTTTGAATCTCCTCACAGGTTCCCATTTTCACATTACCTATGATGCCCGTAATTTAAACAATTCAATCAAGGGCAACCGTCTTGAGCGAAACCCGTAGTCACCGTGCTAACCAGTTGAAGATAACAAAGCGAATCTGAGATGCTGGGTCTTCGAAGATAGCCTGTTATGCAAAATGAAAACAATGCCTAGTCTGTTTATCCGGGCGGGATTGTCGCGTCACGGGCACAGCGGAATCCAACATTGTTGAAGGCATGTGCGGGCGGACTCTTACCGCGAAATCCTGGCCGGTAGGCGCTGCAATAATTAGGGGAACAGAACCACGAGCCACCTCGCGCGATGCGTGATCTTCCCGTCTGCGGTCCAACGGGGTTATGTGCAATCTTCTCTGCGCGGTAGGTGTCAGGCGCATACCAATCAGTTGTCCATTCCCAAACGTTGCCAATCATGTCATAGAGACCAAGCGAGTTAGCAGCAAAAGAGCCGACTGGCGCCGTGTAGAAGAATCCATCCGTCAATTTATTTTTCTGCGGCCAATGGCCCTGCCAGACATTGGCACTGCCATCTTCGGCCGGATTCGTCCCCGCCGAGGGCACCCCGTGGTATGGACGTTGCTGATCAGAAAAGGCGGCTGGGTCGCCTCCGCGCGCAGCTGTCTCCCACTCTGCTTCCGTTGGGAGCCGTTTACCTGCCCATCGCGCGTAGACATCCGCGTCGTACCATGAGACCAGCACCACTGGATGATTAATTGCTTTGTCAATCGAACTGCACGGGCCTAGTGGATGTCGCCAATTTGCACCACGAATATATTTCCAATCGCGCGCTCCACCGCGATAGACCCAAGCGCCACCTTTGTTTTCAGCCGTCGTTACATAGCCTGTGGCTTCAACAAATTGCGCAAATTCACGATTAATAACCTCATGACGATCCATGTAGAAAGCATCAAGGCGAATCCGACGCGGCAGCGCATCGGGAGCGGGATTCGATGAGTCATCCCCGATTATATATTCTCCGGCAGGGACGAGTACCATATCGTTGGGTGGGGTAACTACATTGCGATCGCCAACGTCACCCCACTCATAGGAGGCACCCACTGGATCAAGGACTTCCTGATGTTCCAGCACCAAAGCTGCACCTACCAGCACCACCGCCGCCGCGACAAAAGCCGTCGGGATGCGCCATCTTGAAGTCATGTAATTTGCTTTCATATTTTCGGACCTACGAACTGGTTGCAGTCTTACCCTTATAAACGAATGCAACCGCCAGGCCATAGACCATATGGTTCAGCAGGCTGAGCAAACCCGCATATGGGCTACCGCCGCCACCGCACGGATTACACGGGTTGCACGGATTACATGGGTTGCACGGGTTAGACTGGTCGCATGGATTACATGGATTGCATGGATTACACGGGTTGCACGGATTACACGGGTTGCAGGGATTGCAGGGGTTGCAGGGATTGCAGGGGTTGCAGGGATTTGCAGCATCCCCGCCCATCATGGATGCCATCACAGGCATGAACGAGAACGCTAATGCGGTTATGACTATGCCAAATACAG
>SMXE01000199.1 GCA_004357015.1 Caldithrix sp. | reverse complement strand
TACCGCTTACCGGCCTCAGTTTTCGGGCCGGTTACTTTAAAGACCCGTCGATTTTCGAGGATGTGGATGAAGATGAGGACAAGGAATTCTATTCCGCCGGCGTCGGTTTCCTGATCGACAAACAGGTCAAGCTGGACGTTGCTTACATTTACGGCACCTGGAAACGGTTTAACACCGGGTTGTCCGGCTCAGATGACATCGGTGATTACGTGGAAGATATCGAAACGCATACCGCAATGGTTTCTCTGGCCTTTAGATTTTGATTATCTTGCTTTCGGAATAGTAGGATTTGCGAGCTGCCGCCCCACTCCTCCTACGGTGCCTCCTCCGGGGCGGCAGCCTTTGTATTTTTTTGTTGGAATGAAGTCCGATTTGGCCTGTTATATAGTACGCAGCCGTTAGAAAAGCAATTGCGTCCTGTTGATCAAGCGAAGGACTACGAACATGGAATATGGACACAGGTGGTCAGGCTTGCTGGTGACATTGCTGGCACTTCTGGCATTTTCATGTCCTTTGGCCGCGGCGGCAGAAACGCCTTTTCAGGCTGACAACTACACCACACAATTACATGCGGCGGACAGCCTTTTTGCGTCTGGCGTTTACAAAGACGCGGAGAAGGAATACAAAAAGGCGCTTAAATTGCGGCCGAAGTCTCTCGAAGCGCTGCGTGGCCTTGCAAATGTCAAGCTTGCTCGTGAGGATTGGGGTGGCGTCAAGAAATGGTGTCAGAAGATTCTGAAAATTGAGCCTGCGGACCTCGATGCGAGGTACAATTTGGGCCGGGCGTTTCGCGAGACCGGTAAGTACAAAGCCCTGTTTCTGCGTAGCAACGATTTTCGTAAAGCAAAGCAATACCTCGATGCCATCATTGCCGACACCCCGATGTTCAAAGACGTAATTTTGCAACGTGCGCTGGTGGATCGGTACGAAGAAAAGTGGTTTAATGCAATTCGGAGGGGACATGAGCAAATCGAGCTTAAACCCGAATTTGAGAATGGACAAACCTCCCTCTTCGGTTTTTACAGACTTTTCCTGGTTAACGTACCTGAGGACACCGCTTTCGAGTGGTTAAAGTCGCAGCAGGGTGCATGGCCAATTCTGTTCACGGGCGAATACTTTCGCAAAAAAGAAAAATACGCGCAGGCCGATTCCACTTATCAAACCCTGCTGGTCAATTGGCGTGAACTGTCCAGCGTTCCGGTTTTCCTCTCGCTCGTTCGCCTGAACGTAGCGCAGGGAAAAGCAGAGAAAGCCGATGCCTACTACCAGCAGGCAGTCGAAGCGATTCAAACAAATGCAGATGCAGCATTCGTTTTCGAAGATCTAAAGTATCTTCTCACAGACCGTGAATTAGAGCGTTATGCGGCATCGAGCGCACCGGATGCCAGGAAAGAATTCTTTGCCAAATTCTGGCGTAAGAGAGAACTGGTGCCGGCGTCTCCGGTTCGTTTCCGTTTGATCGAGCACTATCGCAGACTTGTGAAAGCTGAAAAAGACTACTGGTACGACGGGGTTCGTGCCTGGACCAACAGCCCGGATAAAGCGGGCTACCTGAGGTTCCCCGATGCCTACTATCTCAATCACGAGTTCAACGATAAGGGGCTGATTTATATCCGGCATGGCGCGCCCGACGATTTTGCTGTCACGCTTGGGGAAACGCAGAATTCAAACGAATCTTGGCTCTATCATAAACGCGAAGACAGGCGGAAACTGATCTTTCATTTCATGATCGCCGAGTTTGCGACGGGCCACAACTGGCGGCTCACGCCAACCCTTGGCAATCAGTCGCTGCTGGCAGACAGACTGGGTTGGGATCACTCAATCAGCCGGGTTTACTATGCCAATTCTCAAATCGAGCTGAACGCTAACTTGATTCAAATGGCGGAAGAGAGCAGCGACCTCGTGCACGAGGCGATGACGACGGACTACCATTCCTGGGCGTCTGATATCGAGGCGCTCGATGTGCCTTACTATTTGGCCACTTTTCGCGGGCGCAAGGGCAAAACCAGGTTGGAGGTCTATTTCGGGATTCCGCTTGATGAGCTGGCAGAAAATCACGTGTCAGAAGAGGTGGTGGTGGAATATGGCATCGCCATCATAGATCAGGATTTCAACGAGAAGGGGAAATTGTACCACACCGAGATCTTGCGCCCGCTTCACGCAGATGCCAAATTTCTGATAAAAAAATACCAGTTTGAACTTGACCCGGATACCTATAATTTGTCATTTTATGTTAAGGTGGATACGTTGTCCCGTTTGGGCGGAGAGAACTTTGAAACCGAGGTGCCTGCCTATGACGGCGGGACTCTAAGCCTTAGCGACCTGCTGCTCGCTAAAAAACTGGCGACCGGAGAAAGCGTGGGCGATTTCAACAGGGGCGAGTTCGAAATTGTCCCGAACCTGGAACGGCGTTTCGCTCCTTCCGACCCGGTGCATCTTTACTACGAAATCTACAATCTGAAGAGAGGTGAAACCGGCGCGACTTCGTTCGAGATTGAGAGTGAGATCATTTTGATAAAAAAGAAAGAGGGCGGCATCAAGAAAGTATTCGGTTTTCTTGGCGGTGGTGGCAGCAAAAAGAGTGTCTCCCTAAAGGACGAACGAATCAGCCAAGACGAGTTCTCTGCCGAACAAGTTAGTTTCGACGTAAGCAAACTCGCCGAAGGCGAATATGAGCTGCGTCTGAAAGTGACGGACCGCGTGGCCAACCAAACGGCGGAGAAGTCGGTTGTTCTGAAACTGGAACGAGAATGACGTTAAACTTCAGCAAACTGTAAATTTCATTGATTTGAAAAGAGGTGAGAGATGAGAGTAATCAGCTATTTACTATCGTTTTTATTTGCGATATTGGTGGGTTGTTCGAGCTCTTCCAATATCAAACAACCTGAGTATGTTGAACTCATCCTGAGCGATGGCAATAAGATCAGGGCTCAGATTCTTCAAATTGACCGCGACCAAGTCGTCATTGATGCCAGGAACTGGAAAGATGCCTACGAGTATGGCGAGAGCATTCCGCGTATCCGCATTGAAGGTGTCAAACTCTCCGACGGCATGGTTCTTACACTTGACGAATATGAGACCTCTCGCAGAGGTATTGTTAGCAAAAGGGAGAAGGGAAAGCAAGAGGCCGGCGCATCCAAAAAGGTGAGTGCCCCGGGAGAGGAGAATTTTCACTATGATCAGCTTCAGGGCAAGCAGATTTCCGAGATGACCGAAAACGAGTTCAGGTATTTCATGGCGATGAAGGAAAAGGAATGGCAGGAGGAAGCCGCAAAACATGATCTGGACGCCCGTGCCGAAGAACTGGGACGTTCTTACGAAGAAGCGATCGGCAATCGCAAAACTGAAACGCTGCCGCAAAAATCTGAGCCGAGAGTCAGGAGTCGTGCAGAATTAGAGCGGTCAGTGGCGTCCCTGCTGGACGCAGGACTGGCGCCAACCTACATGCTTTACCTCGACAAGAAGTCGCGCGCCGGAGTACCGTTAGATGAAACAGTAGCGCAGATGAAGGATTTGATTGAAGGTAATCCGAAGTGGCATGAGATGCGGGAGGATTTGGAATATCTGAATCGCACGGCGGAAAAGGCGCTGTCCCGGGCTTATCTCTACAATCCGGAAGACCTCCAAACCAAGCTGAGTCTGAAGTTTAATCCCGACTCTGACATGGATTATGATGATCTCATTGGCCAGCTTCATCTCTCAATGGGCGAAGACGTGAAAATGCGTGATTACCGCAAACTCGTTGATGTGTTTGGGGACAGCGGTGGCCGGGCGCTGAAGGAATTGCTTGAGAACTATCCCGATATGCAGTTGCTTAAGCATGAGGAAAGTGCATTCCTGGCGCGTTAGCTAAAGAAACGTTTTCTCCTTTTCCTCCTTAGTTCCGTGGAAAGAAGAGGTTTCGGCTTTCCGCAGCCTCTGCTTTCGAGCGTATTTTTCCATTGCATCGTGTGTTTCTTTTTCATAAGTTATGCGATAAAACTGAATTATCCTGCGCTGTAAAGCAGAATTTTGACTTAGGGTGAAGTGTTAACATAGGAGGTTGAAGTTAATGAAAAAAGCTTGGACATCTTTCCTTTATTTGAATCTTATCTTTCTGGTATCTTCAGCGCTGTTTGCTGGGGACAACACTTCTGTCCAGCTCTTTTTTACGGGCGATGTTTACGGCTACCTGAAGAAGTGTGGCTGAAAGGCAAACCAGATTGGTGGACTGGCTCGGCGAGCCAGCTATATTCATTCCAGCAAGACCCCTGATGTATTTCAGCTTCTTGTAGACTGCGGCGATTTTGCCGGCAGCAATTCTGAGGCGCAGAAGCGCAAGGTACATTATCTGCTCAGCGGCATGTCGCTCATGAAATACGCTGCCATCAACCTCGGCGAGAAAGACCTTGCCTATGGCAGAGAATACCTTGAGAAAGCGCGAGATGAATTCGCGCTGCCGTTTGTCTCTGCCAATGTTTATCGCTATGGCAGCGACAAACTCTTTGCGCAAGCCTTTATCATTAAACAGGTGGGTGACCTGAAGGTTGGGATTTTTGGAGTCACGACCAATGCCATAAATCCCAGAATGTTGACTCCCGATCTTGGCTTTGAGGTGAAAGAACCGATTGCCGCGGCAAAAGAAATCGTGTCTCAGTTGCGCGAAAGGTGCGACGTCATCATCGTCTTGTCGCATCTGGGTTTGAATGAATCAAAACGATTGGCGGAAGAAGTGCCGGGGGTCGATATCGTGGTGAGCGGACACGGTTACAACCGCAGCCACAAGCCGGAGATGGTGGGCAACACAACAGTCATGCAGTCTGGTTCAAAAGGCAAATATCTTGGCCAGCTTGACTTTGTGGTTATTGATGGTAAAGTCGAAGTCGCGAAGGGCAAGACGATCGCGCTTAACGCCAAGATCCCCGATGATGCGGCACAGGCAGAGTTGGTAAGGGGATTCGATGACACCGAGCTTAAGCTGAAGGCGGGTACGAATTGAGTCAGACAGAACTGGTTTTCTGGATTCAAGCAAGAATGCCCGTGAACGTTCGCGGGCATTCTTTTGCTTTTAGGTATTAACACAATCTTTCGTATTGAGACGCTCCTTTGGCTTGCTTCTTGCTTTTTCCCCCTTCTTGCCCCTGTTTTTCTTCTTTTTTCTCATGATTTTTTCCGTAATTGGTGGGTATCATTGACTCAAAAATCTTCAGTTTTGTCTTTCCAGTGCAACAAGCTCAGGCGTTTCCGATCCGGGAATTGGCAGATAGAAATAGACGTCCACATATTTTTTGTAACCGGATTGGCCTCTTTGCGTCTCGATTCTAAAGGAAAATATCCGATCCCGCCCTGAAGGGTCGTTGGCGTTTGTTAATGCCCTGGCAATCGCATGACTCATTTTGACGTTGAATGATACTTGCGATTGGTCTCTCGAATAAGCGTAATCCGACAAGACCTTGCCGTGATGTCTGAGCGTGTAGCGGTAGGTGGTCTGTTCGGCAATTGCAAAGCCATACTTGACGGCCAGATCGTCAAAGGCAATGGCAACCTTGGAATTCGTAGCGGGATCCAACCGGAAGTTGTCCAGAGGATTGATTTTCTTGAACCAGTAGCGGCCGGTCTTATCTCGTCTCCCGATGAGTGTTTGAACCACGTGATCTTCATCTGATTTGTTTGTATACTCCCCGGTCTCGACTATCGCCCGGATGTCTTCATCTGTAAACGACATTACCAGCTTTGCGCCCCAGAACGCATCCAGCTCTGTGGCACGGACAAAAGCCGGATTGGGAATTATAAACGCAAAGTTTCCTGGATTGTACAGTTCAGAATCAAAGTACCCGACCGATGGGCTGAACTTGCTGCCAAGCTTCTTCTCGTAAGGCTCGACATAGAGCCCGAGCGTCAATGCCCGGAAAATCATGTTTCCAAAATCGGCAGCACCGTGCGCACCGCGTGCGGCAGAAGCCGGGCCATTGCCACCTGCACCCAGGGAGGTGGCAAAGTCGAGGATGTAGTGCTTGACAAAACGCTTGCCATCCTCCTCTACATACATGTCCAGTGTATTGTTGGCCTTGCTGTCCACATTGTTCAGCCAAGCCGCTACAATTTTATAGCCACGCATCTCGCGGCGGTGACTGTGCGGCACGTGGTCGTTGCCGTCATCACCGCGGGTGCCAGAATACTTGAACGGGCCTACTGGAGTGCCGCTCAACCTTTTGCTCGCTACCACTCGATAGGTGCCTTCCGGAGTTTGGTGCGCCTTCTCCAGAGCCAACTGAATGTCCTCCTCCTTCATCGGGACGTCACGTAAATACTTATTCTTGTAGGTCACGCCCTCGCCCAACTGCAGTCGTTTCGGATCAAGGACAGAAAGGTAATTCTCCGGTGTGTTGTAGCCCAGAGCATACACAAACTTGGTAGTGATCACTTCCGGCGCTGTGTTCAGTTGAGGATAGCCCTTAAGGTCAAACTTGAGGAAATAAACATCGCCACGGATGTCCTTGATCGTGAAGCCCGGCGACACGCCTTCAACTTTTGCCCCAACAACAGTCCAGATGCCTTCGGTTGCCGGGCCGGTTCCGCGGTTCGGCCCCTGCTGCAATTCCTCGATGGTCATACGCGTCATGCCATGACGATTGGTAAACCAAGTCGAGTTGGGCACTTCCTGCATGGCATTGACATTTTTTGCCTGCTTGTAGTTGTTTGTCAGCTTCCGATAGTGAGCCGCCAGATTGAAAAAATCCCTAACCGGCCTACCGGCCACGTTTTCCAGTCCATCCTCGTATAACTCGATGTCCCGCTCCTTCGGTTTCGGAACCGTTTTGTTATCCTCCTCCTCTGTTATCAGCGGGCGACGTACATACTCTTTATGAGAGCTGCATCCGGTAGCCATCACAATCAGCAGGCTGAACGCCAATAGTATTCTCGAACATTGCATTGTTCTTTCTCCACGCATCTTAGAATCCCCGTATCTCTGTGTTCAAACCAAATAGAATTCTTGTGTCTTCGTCTGATTTTGCAATGATAAATGAGGTGATCAACCCGCCGTTAGACGCACGAAACCGCAAGCCGCCGCCATAGCTGTAGTGCCAGTCGCTAAACGTAAAATCATCGAGCATATTTTGAAAGACACGTCCCTCTTCGACGAACAAGGTAAGATTGACCATCGGGCTCAACGGCACGCGGTACTCCGCACTGACATACGCCAAATCATCATCCTGGAATCGATAAGACTGATATCCCTTCAACAAATCTTCGCCGCCGAGTCCCGGCAGGCGGTAAAAAGGTACCTCCCGGTTTCCCAGGTCGTCCGTAATCTCAGTGCGAACCCGTACTGCCAGCACCCGCCGGTAGAACAGGTTGAAATAGCGACGTAAATCGACAATGAATTTGAAATAGCCCAGATCCCTGTCCTTCGAAAGTTGCATTGCGACATATTGTTCCGCGCCGCGTCTCGGGTGGCCAGCCTCATTCCGGGAGTCGCTGTAAAACTTCAGTGTCACGGTCCACATCTTCTCACCAAAAAAACCCGGCACTTCCAATGGGGTGAACAGACTGTCCAGATTCGGCTGGCCGTTATCTCTGCCGTCCTCGATAGCTACGTCGCTGTAGGCAAAACCCAATCCGAAACTCGTCTCCTTGGACGGCGAAAATAGAATGGTACCCTCGAAGCTGGTCTCGTCATCCAGGTAATCCGTGCGGTCTTCTTCTTTAGCATCATTGCCAATACCGTAAAAGCGCTCGGTAGGTTTTCGCCAATTGAAACCCCTCAGATGCAGCCCCCATTTTTTGGTAAACAAACCCGGATCACGCAGGTCACCATACACAAGTCGCCGCGTCTTGTTAGCAAAGCTCGCATGCGCCCGGAATGTCATACCAGGGTGAAGCAGATTCCTCTGCCTGAAGGTTGCGCCGCCACCGCCGCCGGGACTGAAAATCGGTCGGAGAGTGCGCGTCCCGTCCTCGCTGGTTAACAAATCTGTCGTGCGCAGGTAAATCTTTTGCACATGTAGGAGCTTCAGGAGTTCTATCGTAAAATAAAACGGAGCAGTTATCAGTTTCCCGGGAAGTTCGGCCAGGTTTTCGACCAGGCTGTCGCCGACCTTCCGATCCTGGACCGGCTGCTGCTCCCTGGGAACGTCCTTCTCATCGTTCTCCTGCCCGTAACTCAGACCTTGAAAGTTGCTTAGGAACGTGCAGATTAGTATGTAGCAGAAGAACGTAAATAAATTTTGTCTTCTCTTCATTTTGCTTCCCTAAAATGTTCTTAGTATGCTACGCTTGGTTGTGATAAAACAGAATGTATGTTCGAGGGGATTTGCGCCGGCCTGGAAGTTTCGGATGTGACCTGATTCTTGCCGTCCAATATGAGCCTCTTGGACACCGTGAGTCGAAAATCCTCGACTATTGCAATAAAAGCACAAATAACTGTATTGTCAAGCCTTCTGAAAACCGCTGCCAGCCTCGGTCAAATCAGTTTGTGTTTTCAACGAGTTTGCTGTGGCAAGGCACCGAAGGGATTATCAAATCGGCGCACGATGTCTTGCGGCGGAGGGGAGGTCAGGAATGAAATGAGGACGACCACCAGCGATTCGATGATAATGCAGGGAAACACCGGGAACGTACCAAAGGTCGGGAATTTGAATCCGAGGTAGTAAGCGGCGAGAAGGCCGTGGCCTAGCAGCATGCCGGTTATGACGCCTGTCTTTGTTGAGCGTTTCCAGAAAAGACCGAACGCCATAATCGGGACGATTAAGGTGTAGCCGCTAAAAGCATAAACTGCCACATCGAAGATGCCTGCAGGACGCAGCAGTGCAATTGCAAACGCGATTGCGGCAATGACGATCACGCCCACACGACCCACCAGCGGAATGGCTTTGTGACTTTTGTGCGCGAAAACATCCACCGCAATCATGGTTGACAGTGTCAGGATTTGCCCATCGAGGCTGGACATGACGGCGGCGAGAATGGCCGCCAACCCGACGGCGCTTAACCAGACAGGCAGGTGTTTCGCCACCAACAGGGGCAGGATTTTGTCTGACTCTTGACCCACCAAGCCGGGAATGTCCAATGCGCCCCAGACGCCGAGAAGTGTGATTGGTAGGTAAAGCAAAATCAATCCCCAAGGATATATTAAGGTGGTTTTGCGCAATGCCTTCGCATCGCGTGCTGTCATCAAGCGCATGAATATGTGTGGGAATGCAATGACGCTTAATGGTCCGACCAGAAAACCGGTGGCCCAGATGCCTGGCGCCAGCCTCGGGTGTTGCTTACCTACCAGAGGCAGGGCTTCGGCGACCAGCCGTTGGTGCAGCGCTGTCATGCCGCCTAATTTGGCCGAGATGCTGAAGAACGCGACCATGAGAAAGGCGAGAAAAATGGAGGCTTGAAACACGTTGGTCCAGGCGGTGCCGCGCATGCCGCCGAGACTGGTGTAAAGTACGGTGACCCCGGCCACAAATCCAGCGGCCACGGCGTAAGGCACCACCCCTTTGCTGATGGCTTCAATAGCGATGCCGCCGCCCATCAAACCGATGATCAGGTACGGAATCGTGTAAAGTATAATTAGGCCGAAGAACAGGTAGGAGATGGCTTCCGACTGCCAGCGGTCGCCAAACATGTGCGCCTGCGTCATATAGCCATGACGCTTGCCCAACTGCCAGATCGGATAGCCCAGCAGCACAAACGTCAGCGGCGTCACGAACGCGCCGATGGCGCCAAAGTAACCGAAGACCCCGACGCCGGCATGATAAGCGAGCCCCGGCATGCCGATGAGCGCAAAGGCAGTCACGTTGGTGCCGAACAACGACATGAACAGCACCAGCGTCCCGAAACTGCGGCCCGCCATGAAGTAGTCCTCTGCCGAACCCATGCCGCGGCGGTAACTGAACACGCCGATGATGAGAAGGATAAGCAGGTAAAGCGCGAAAACCGAAAATAGGATGATGGAATTCACTCGGTGGCTCCCCACCACCCGCGCAGCGCGAGCCACAAAATTCCGGTGGATGCCACCACCCACAAGACGCGATAAACCAGATCCACAGGCAGGCCGAACAGAAGCGTGGCGTCCGGCTGCCAGTTCCACCAGTTATTGTGCAGAACGAAAAGAACGCCCGTGCCCGCGATGGCAAGAATGCGTGCCCGCCTCATTCGTTATTCCTTTGTGAGACAGCTTCGCCGTAGAAATTCTACCAGCAGCCCGAAAACGACAAGCGCCACCAACGGCGCAGCCACGCCGGCCCATTCGTAACCGAACCCTTTCGGAGCATTCCCCTGTATAAACGCCACCGCGGCGATGCCGATGCCCAGAATGCCTTCCCCGCCGACCAGGCCAGAGCTGAAGAGCACCCCTTTTTCGCGTCGGGCTTGTGCTTCCTCTTTGGAGGAAGATTTTTTCTCCAGGTACATGCGCAGCAGCCCGCCGGCGAATACCGGTGTGAACGTGCTGAGCGGCAGGTATACCCCAACCGCGAAAGGGAGGCTGGGAATTTTGAATAATTCACAAACCAGGGCGATGAGGACGCCTATGCCGACCAGCATCCAGGGCAGGGCATTTTGCAACACGCCTTCGATCACCACCATCATCAGGGTGGCCTGGGGTGCGGGCAACTCCTCGGTACCGAAACCGTACGCTTTGTCCAGCAAAATGACAGCGAGACAAACGAAAGTCGCAGAAGTTAAAACGCCGACCAACTCACCGATTTGTTGTCTGCGCGGGGTTGCCCCCAACAGGAAGCCCGTCTTTAAATCCTGCGACGTGTCACCCGCGATGGAGGCCGCAATGGCGACGACACATCCCACGGTCAGCGCCGCAGCCTTGCCGGTATCATCGGTCCAGCCAAACAATAGAAAAATACCAGACGTGGCCAGCAAAGAGGCGATGGTCATGCCACTGGTAGGATTAGAGGTTACGCCGATCAGACCCACGATGCGTGAGGACACGGTGACAAAAAAGAACGCAAAGAT
>SMXE01000198.1 GCA_004357015.1 Caldithrix sp. | reverse complement strand
TATGGCATCGCTGATGTGATCCCGACCTGGGTAATCGGCGAAGTTTCAGCGACACTCATAGGCTCAAAGTTGGCGGAGCTGTGAGCACGCTCCCGATCACCAACCGCGTCTTTCCGACAAATGTGTGGCAGGCAAGGAGCCGACTTTCAAAGAACGTTTCCTGCAGCGGTGAAGGACGCTTCGGGGCCGTGGGTGTCACAGTTTGGCAGGTTTGATTTTGCGCCTTTACTCAAAAGCAATATCTTTTTGCAGAGTCTTTGTCGTCCAGTCCTAATGATGTAGATGTAAGGGCGGAGGCCACGCGCCGGCCATCATGGTTCGTGCCATCCCAGTCAAACCTACTGCGGTCCCTGAGACTGGTTTTGGTTCACCAGAGGCCTTACCTCCTGCCCGGTAATTGGAAAAATCCTTAGCGCAACCTTGGAAGGAACGGACAATGTACGTTGAGGTAGGACTAAAGGGATTGGGGAATTTTGTTCCATCGCCTCGATCACTGACCACCGTTCGCGGCCTCAACCTTCGCTTTTGGCAACGCCTTGCGCGGCAGCTTTTCATTCCGCATCGCAGAGTGGTAGACAAATGACGCCATGATCACTGAGGCTTGCATCAGGTCGCCCGGAAGCGCGTGGTCGTAGACATCCATGTTGGTGTGGTGCGTACGCGTGCGGTAGTCGATGGGGTCCTGAATAAACTGGAAGCCGGGCAGCCCGATTGCGTCGAAGGAGAGATGGTCGGTACCACCCGCATTTCGAATGGTCAGCGTCTGTGCGCCGAGGTCGTGGAACGGCTCAAGGTAGGCCGCGAAGATGGGCCGCACCGCATCGTTTTCCTGCAAGTAGATGCCGCGAATTTTGCCGGTACCGTTGTCGAGATTAAAGTAGGCGGAAAAGTTGGCGTGTTCCGGCTTCAGTTCCATGGTTTCGCGATCACCAAAGTGCTTTGTGACGTATCCCTTTGAGCCAAGAATACCCTGCTCTTCGCCGCTCCAGAGCGCGATGCGGATAGTTCGCTTCGGCCGCACGCCGATGGCTTTGAGTATCCGTACAGCTTCCATCGCCACAACACAGCCCGCCGCGTTATCGCTAGCGCCGGTGCCGGCGTGCCAGGAATCGAGGTGCCCGCCCAGCATTACGATTTCCTCTTTCCGCCTTCTATCTGTTCCCGGGATTTCAGCCACCACATTGTAGCCGAGAGAATCGTCAGTGAAAAACTGTGTCTTGATATCGATAGTGAGGTCAACCGGAATGTTATGTTGCAGCAGCCGTGCAATTCGTGAATAATGTTCGGCCGCAACGGCCAACTGCGGTACGGTTGGCTCTGCATTCATATCGCGCGACCCGCCGCTTTGGGCGATAATCGTGCCGTGCTCTCTCGGACTTGCCGAAAGCCACACAGCCACGCCTTCTTCTTTGAAAAACCCGGCCATCTTTTTTTGCAGCGCGCGCCGCTTGCGGAATTCGGCTTTTCTGGCCCACCAGGCTGGTTTGCTGCCGGGTTCCGGTGCCTGCGCCAGGTCGGCAAGATCCTCATCTGAGTGCCGGATGGCATCGGCTTCGAAGTGCGTCTCGGCTTCTCTCCCGGGCTTGGTCATAACGATCGCGCCCTGCAGCTTGCCCCTGTAATCTTCCAGGTCTTCTTCGGACTCGACATCGAGTAGAATTGGCGGGCCGGAAATCCTTCCTTGAGTCCCAGAGGTCCAGGCTTTGGGGTAAGCAATGATGTTCAGGTATCGAGGCGCCATCATTTCAATGGAGAAATGTTCAACTGTCCAGCCATGCCCGAATGTTCCCCACGGTTCCAATGTGGCATCCACCAGTTGCCACTCCTTCAGGCGGTCAACACACCATTCGGCGGCCGCACGGTAGTTAGGCGAGTTGGTGAGTCGCGGACCGTGAACGTCAGTCAAATAAAAGAGCGTCTCTTCAACCTGTGAGCGTTGGAATCCCTCCGACTTTATTTTAGCAACAATATCGAGGTCGATGAACTCCTGCGCACCAGAGCTTCCCGTAAACAGCAGGATGATTATCAGCATCGCAGCATTTCGTTTCATGTCGGTCTCCGAGTTTAAGTAGTTGGAAAAATCATGCCGGGAGGGTTGACCGAATATATCAATTTACGCCACCAGAGTCAAAGAATTTGTAGCAGGAGCACGGGAGAATTCGACCCCTGGAGGCCGGTAGCGCTGCCTTTCCACAGTCGTGTGAACAAGATGTGGATAACTTCTGCAACATAGGCCTTCCCCTGGATATGTTAAGCTTTCTTATGATTCACAATAAGTTGCGATTGATACGCAAACCACAACTTCTCAACGTCGGTTTCTGTATTGTCATCATAACATTCGGTTATAAACTGTTTATTATAAGTAGTTTGTGTTGTTATTATTGAAATCGGTTTGCCTGCTCAGTACTCAATATTGTTCTTGATTTGAGCACGAAGTGCCGTCGCATGATTCCACGAATGAGTTATTCCGCCTGCGGCTTCAAGTGGTTGATATGTTGTGGATAAGTTGTGCAGATGGGATGGATCGAGAGAAGTTTACCGTTTCAGTTGAGATAATCGCAGCCGAGCGTTTCGAGGTTTCTTCTTTACTCATTCCCCTGGCGATATTTTGCCAGATCTGTGTCTCGTAAGAGGTTGATGTGGTACGATGTTGAACTTCGCGTGGTTAACAAAGAAGAAGTGAGTAATTTTTGCAACCAGTGTGATAAGAGATACTCACTGCGACGGGACAAATGCAACCTCCGGGTGCGGAATGGTCCGTTGGCAAGAGCAGGCAGTTTGTTTATGTCACGGGGTTGAAGGTGAGAATTGCAACAACCGGAGTCCGGTCGCTCAAAATCATTGACTTTTGCGGGAAATTTTCTTAAATACCAAAAATATATGAGCTTGTGGCACCCTCTTGATTGGTTGATTGGCATCGTCCTGGCCGGCATCATCGCGGCTGTTTCATATCGCTTCCGCCTGTTAACGGGAGGGGGTGCCTTTTCTGCGTTCTTTATGGGAAGTGTTGTTTTTGCTTTGGGACGAGTGGGGTTTAGCATCCCGATGCTCGTTTTTTTCGCTTCGTCGAGTTTGCTCTCTAAACTGGGATATGAAAGAAAGTCAAAACTGGTGTCACACATCGCAAAAACTTCCCAAAGGGACTGTATGCAAGTCCTGGCAAACGGATTGGTTCCTACCTTGCTTCTGATATCCTGGTACTTTTCTCAGAACGATATTTTTTCTTTCCTGTATGTCGCAGCGTTGGCCTGTGCCACTGCGGATACGTGGGCGACAGAGCTGGGGGTGCTTTCGAGCCAACAACCGAGGTCAATCGTTGGCTTCCGGCCAACTTCAGCGGGTGTGTCTGGTGGGATCACGCTGGTCGGAACGGTTGCGGCGTTGGCAGGCGCGTCGTTTCTTGGGGTGGTTGGTTTGTCGGCGCTGAACCTGGAGATTCCATTTCAGTTTCATATTTCCTGTCTGCTTGTCTTGATCTGTGCTGCCTTTCTCGGGCAAGTGTGTGACAGCGTCATGGGCGCGACCTGGCAGGCGAGGTACATTTGTCAAAGGTGCGGAAGCATCACAGAAGTTAAACCTCACTGTCCGGATTCGGCGGTTTCCAGGGTAGCGGGTGTTTCATGGGCGAATAATGACGTAGTAAATTTATTTGCCGGTTCGTTCGCAGTGCTGTTTTGTTGGGTCGGACTTGCGTTCATTTGTGAAATAACATGAGAGTTTAGAAGATGAGATCGAAGAAGAAATGGCAAGGATGTCTTTGGGGAATGGTTGCTCTGGCCATTGTCGGCTACCTTGGTTTCGGCGGCGACTATAATTTCTATAATTTGTGGCGGCTACATGGCGCCAAAGAACAGCTGCAAGCACAGATTCGGCAGGGCGGGGTCGAACGTGACCTTGTGTTGGGGAAACTAGATCGGTTGCAGCACGATCCGGATTACATCGAGAAGATTGCGCGGGAACGCTATAACATGGTCAAGCCGGGTGAGAAGGTCTATCTTTTGAGGGAGGCGAACGGCGAATGACTGAACCGGTTCTACTGACGCCCAAAGGCGGAATGGGCAAGCGAATCCGGGCATACTTTTTTACGGGGCTCGTTGTCCTGGTGCCACTGGTCTTGACGGGCTACATTATCTGGAATCTGTTTCTGGCCATTGATGGCATTCTGCGCGGTTTTGTCTATGAGCTTATTCTTGAAACCTTTGGCACGACGCTGGGAAAACCCATTCCGGGCATTGGCTTCGTTACGTTAATAATCCTGATCATTGTTACTGGCGCGGCGGCACGCAACTATTTTGGCAAAAAGCTGGTCGCCGTGGGTGATCAATTCGTCGCTCGCATTCCGTTGATCAATCGCATTTATGGCGCCATCAAGCAAATCAGCCATGCGTTCCTGTCTTCCCAACGTGAAGTATTTCAGAAAGTGGTTCTGTTTGAATACCCGAGAGCGGGTATTTATTGCATTGGGTTTTACACTCAGGATACCCGAGGCCCGGTTCAGGAATCGATAGATGAAGATGTCGTGAGCATTTTTCTTCCCACAACACCGAATCCGACCTCCGGGTTTCTACTGTTTGTGCCGAAGACGGAAATCATCGAATTGGACTTGACTATTGAGGAAGCGTTAAAACTCATTATTTCGGGCGGAGCCATCGTGCCCAACAGAAACGCAGATAAAGGGGCGCAAGTAGGTAGGGGCAATAAATGACGTCTTGAGGGAGACTTTCGTTAATGGTTTGAATGTTATTGTGCAAATACGGTCTAAGCCTATTACTCTTGGGTTTGTTTTTTTTGTCTTGGCTGGGCAAATGGTGACTGCACAACCGAAAGTCACGAGTTTGAAATTCAGACAAGAGTTGAATATTTATGAGTGGCTGTATCTGCTCAGGTACACAAAGCAACTCGATAACAAAGTGACTTTTGCGGTGAGAGAGGACTTCCGTTCAACTTTGCAGAGCATTCCGACTTCAGATCTTTGGAAGGATAATCAGAACTTGCGCATCGATTTGAGCTACCCAATATCTGACCGTCTCGTGGCGAGCACCCAGTTTTTCTCCCATATTCTGAAAGACCAATTTTCAGGATTTGACAATGATGTCAATTTTCACGCCGGTTCGGCTACACTGCAATACCGACCGCGGCCGCAGGTAACGCTTGCATCCACGGTCAGCAGCAAGTGGCAAACGCAGTTCCAGCAAAGCGATCAAGGCTTCGGGTATGGCATGCGAGCCGATGTGTCTGATTTCGGGTTTTACGGGTACAGCAACGACATCACTGTGGTCGGCGAGCAGGATGTTTTTCCGGAAC
>SMXE01000197.1 GCA_004357015.1 Caldithrix sp. | reverse complement strand
TTTCCCAGTCGCTGGCGCAACTGGACGTCAGTCCGCCACTGAGTGTGGATGTAACCGGCCCGCCGGGACAGACATTGACGATTCCCTTAACGCTGACCAATCCGTCAGGCATGACTGTAGAGTCTTATGTCATTCATTTTATATTTCCGACAACAATCCTGGAATATGACACGGTTGATATTAGCGGTACGTTGACCGAGGGCTGGTTGTTCTCTGGCAGCAAAGAGGACAGTCCAGGAGACATCCGAATTGGCTGCAGCGATTTTACGGGCACAATTGGAGCGGGTGTGCTCATCAACGTTTTATTCACCGTAAAAGATGCAGCCGGTTTGGGTACCCTACATTTAGAGAGTTTCGCCGACGACCTCACTGGCGCAACCACCACCGACGGCATCCTGAACAGCACGGTTCCCGTGGAACTGGTTTCTTTCTCAGCGCAGGTGATTGCTGAGGGCATCAAGCTGGCATGGCTGACTGCCAGCGAGACCGACAACTTCGGTTTTGATGTCGAACGAGGTGCGAGCCGCCACACGTTCACCAAGATAGGGTTTGTGCCCGGCAACGGCACCACAGCCACCGAACGGCACTACCAATTCTTAGATGATAAAGTTAGCAGTGGCATTGTTTTCTACCGCTTGAAGCAAATTGACCTCAACGGCTCATTTGAGTATTCAAATGTCATCGAAGTTGCGGTTACCGGTCCGAAGAGCTTTACCCTGTCGCAAAACTACCCGAATCCGTTCAATCCGGAAACCAGAATTGAGTTCACCGTGCCAAACACCAGCAAAGTAGAGATCACCATCTACGACGAGCTCGGACGAACTATCCGCAAGTTGGTGAACGAACAGTACGGTACCGGCACCTACAGCATCACCTGGAACGGCAAGAATGACGCTGGCCAACTGGTGGCCAGCGGACTTTACCTGTACGCCATCAAGTCCGGGCAGTTTACTTCGACGCGAAAGATGATTTTCTTGAAATAAATCTGCCCCAAAGGTCAGAAATTATCAGGGTGAGGGTCCACCGACCTCACCCTTTTTACCTGCCTTCAACGCTGGCAAAACCATTTGACTTTTTCCCACCAAAGCTTTATATTCGGCTTATATTTCTTCAAGCTAATCTCTTTATTTTGATTTTCGCTTCTGCTAACCTGTTCGGAGGAACCGCCCGTGTCTGAAGACAAAACTCAAGAAACACCGTCCGAAGATCCTAAACCTGAAAAACCCGGCGACGCACGGGAAGAGACGCCGGCAGCGAAAGCGACTGTCGAACAGCCAAAACCCAAAGAAGCGGTGAAAGCGGAACTCCCCTCGCCTAAACAACCCGTGGCCGTTGACCAGCAGGGCACGCTCTGGATGAGCCGCCGCAATTTTTCCAGCCGGGCGGGCTGGGTCGCGTTCTTCGCGTTTCTCGGTTCATTTCTGATCGGCTCCCTGCGCTTCATGTTTCCGCGCGTGCTGTTCGAGCCCTCACCGGTTTTCAAAGCAGGGTACCCCGACAACTACCCTGTCGGCACTGTGAACACCAGTTGGGTGAAAGAGCAGCGGGTCTGGATCGTGCGCGATGAAGAAGGCATCTATGCGATTTTAGCCCTGTGCACCCACCTCGGCTGCACGCCAAGATGGCTGGATGCCGAGAACAAATTCAAATGCCCTTGCCACGGCAGCGGCTTCACGCGGGAAGGCATCAATTTCGAGGGTCCTGCGCCGCGGCCGCTGGACCGGGTGCAAGTAACCCTGGCCGATGATGGCCAGCTCCTCATCGACAAGAGCATCAAGTTCCGTGAAGAAAACGGTGACTGGGGCAAGCCGGGATCGATTCTGATTGTTTGAGCGCGGACTTAAATAACTTCGACAAGCAAATCCCACCTCAGCGGTGGGATTTTTTTTGCCCAAGTCTCACTCAAACTTTCAGGTTGATTTTTCCAGCAATTTTGTTTATTTAAAACCATGCAAAAGAAAGAATTAATTCAGTTTTGGCTAAAGTCTGCAGAGGATGACTTAAAGGTTTGTGTAAGCCTTCTCGAAAAACAGCATTTTGATTGGTGCCTGTTCATCGGACACTTGGTACTCGAAGAAGTGCTTAAGGCATTCTGGTTAAACGAACATTTTCCTAACCCCCAACCCCGTATCCACAATCTCGCGAAACTTGCAGAACAGGTTCCGCTAGCCTTAACGGATACTCAGAAGATCTTTCTGCTGAAAGTAAACGAATTCTATTTGCAGGCGAGGTATCCGGAGGAGAAACAGGAATTCAGCAGAATCTGCACAGCTGAGTTTGCCAATGAAACTTTCAAAAAATAAAGGATTTTTACCGATGGCTCCCGAATCAGTTTTGAAACTTGCCAAAAAATTCTTAAAGCGAATTGAAGAGGAAGGCATTCCTGTCGAATCAGCCTATTTATTTGGATCCTGGGTTAACGGCAGAGCGACGGAATTCAGCGACATTGACCTCGCCATTGTTTCCTCTGCTTTTGAAGGAACAAAATTCTACGATAGGCGAAAGCTGGACAAAGCGGTTATCGCAACAGATACGGCAATAGAGCCTCACCCATATCGCCCGCAGGACTTTACTGCAAAGAACCTGTTTGTTAAGGAAATAATTGAGAAAGGCGTTCGAATATTATAACCCATGTGGTATTTCGCAAAAATACTTGAGGTGGTCGGTCTGGCGCAAGTCCTCGGCGGGCTCTATATTGGTATCTCGCAGGATGACCTGGGGTTAGAATTGAAAATCGCTGTCATCGGTGTGGCGATTTTTGGCGTTGGCCGCCTGCTCGAATTGAAGTTCGGGAAATCAAAATGAAACGCGTGCTGGCACTGGTACTCGCTGGCGGCCGGGTGGACGAACTGAGCGTGCTGACGCTCTCGCGACCGAAATCCGCTTTGCCATTTGGCGGCATGTACCGCGTAATCGATTTCTGTCTCAGCAATCTGATGCACTCAGGCGTTGAAAACGTCGGCATTCTGAGCCAGTACCGTTCATTTTCTCTCATCAACCACGTGGGCATTGGCTCCTGGTGGGATTTTGTCGGACGCGATCGCGGCGCCACCTTGTTGCTGCCCTCTCAGCACCACAAAGGCAGCGACTGGTACAACGGCACGGCTGACGCTGTTTTCCAAAATCTCGAGTTCATCCACGAGCAGCATCCCGAAACAGTGCTCATCCTCTCCGGCGACCATGTGTATAAAATGAACTACCTGCCCATGCTCGACTACCATCGCAAGAAAGATGCGGACCTGACCATCTGCTTTGCGTCGATCGACGCAAAGCAGGGGCAACGTTTCGGTGTGGCTGAAATCGATGATGAAGATGGCGCCACTGGCGGCCGCATGGTTGACTATCTCGAAAAGCCGGCCAGATCAAGCCACCGTTGGGCCAGCTTAACTATCTTTCTTTTCAAACCGGATGTGCTTTATAAAGTTCTTACTGAAAGATCATTAGGTGGCGGCACACGCGAGTTCGGGCGCGATGTGCTTCCCGCGATGTTGGGAAAATACAAAATCTACGGTTACAAGTTTGACGGCTACTGGGGCTACACACGTACTCTCGATGAATACTGGCAAACAAATATGGACTTACTCGGAGAGGAGCCGAAGATTCCCCTGCAGGAATGGCAGGTGCGTACCAACCTGGATCATGACAGGTTGCGTGACCGGCCACCCGCGAAAATCGGTGGCAACGCGCGCATCGCAAATAGCTGTTTTTATAACGGCTGCGAAATCGAAGGCGAAGTGCAAAACAGCATTCTTTTTCCTGGCGTCAAGGTGCGCAAAGGCGCGAGTGTGCGCGATTCGATTCTGTTTTTTGACACTGTTATCGAAGAAGGCGTCTCTATCGATAGAACCATTGCTGACTTTGACGTCCGAGTCGAAAATGGGGTGCAGGTTGGTGTAGGCGATTCCGTTGCCAATCGAGAATATCCGAATTTGCTGCACTCCGGCCTCACCCTGATCGGCAAGGGTGCGCAGTTGCCCGCGGGCTTGGAATTGGGAAAGAACTGCATTGTGGCGCCGGAGTTGAAAGCAACACACTTCGAGCGAAATCATTACGAATCCGGGACGACCATCACATGAACCCGACGCTCGTCATGCTCTTGGCAGGTGGCGTGGGCAGCCGGCTGAACATTATGGGCGCACATCGCGCAAAGCCCGCTGTGCCGTTCGGCGGTGTGTACCGCATCATCGATTTTACGCTGAGCAATGCCATGAATTCCGGCCTGACCACCATTGGCGTCTTGACGCAGTACAAACCACTTTCCTTGATGGATCACATCGGCACAGGCGAACCGTGGGATTTTATCGGACGGACGCGCGGCGCGAAGATCCTGCCGCCGCGCACGGGACAGATGGACTCCGACTGGTACAAGGGTACCGCAGATGCTATGCGGCAAAACATCGACTTCATCGAGTCCAATGCGCCCGAACGCGTCCTCATCCTTTCCGGCGACCACATTTACCGGATGGATTACGCCGCGCTCATCGCTTTCCACACGGAAAAGCGCGCCGACGTCTCCATCGGCATGATGACCGTGCCCTGGGAAGAAACGCAGCACTTCGGCATCGGTATCACGGACGAAAAGCAGCGCATCGTCGACTGGGAGGAGAAGCCGGAGAAGGCCCGCAACAACCTCGCTTCCATGGGCATTTATGTTTTCAATACCGATTACCTGTTGCAGGCGCTGCGCAGCCAGAAAGAACACGATTTCGGCATGCACATCATTCCGGCTGCCCTGAAGAATGACCGCGTTTACGCCTATCCGTTCAAAGGCTACTGGCGTGATGTCGGTACGCTGAAAGCTTACTGGGAAGCCAACATGGACTTGCTGGACGAATCGTCCGGCCTGGACCTGGATGCCTGGCGCTTGCGTACCAATGTTGAAGAAGAGGGCTTGCTCGGCGACCGAAAACCGGCAATAGTCACGCCTGCAGGCACGGTGAAAAACTCGGTTATCTCGCCTGGATGTGTTATCAAGGGTCACGTGGAAAACTCGATTCTTTCACCGGGCGTCGTGGTGGAGGCGAGTGCCACCGTCACAGCTTCGGTGGTCATGCACGACGCTATTATCGGCGCAGGGTCGCGCGTTGACCAATGCATTCTGGATAAGCTCGTGCAAGTAGGCGCAGACGCACAGCTCGGCGTAGGTTCAGCGGACCTACCCAACAGGGACAAGCCGAAACATCTTTCAAGCGGCCTGGTGGTTGCAGGCAAAGGCGCTCTGATACCGACAGGACATAAGATCGGGAGGAACACCATCTTGTACCCGTGGCTCAAAGCGGAAGATTATCCGAAATCAGATATCCCACCGGGAGAGACGATTCGAAAAAGCGGTAGTGATTATTAGTTTGAAAAGGTCCACCCCTCGTGGTGCAAACGACCCCGTTTGCGTCTCAATCGGGATGATTGAGTGACATCAAAGTTCACCCCCCCTCGCCTAACCCTTTCTCCTTGACTTTTACTCGATTTTTTGCTAATATTTTGAGTTTCACTTTTTGAAACATCCGTCCCTGAGAACATGGTTGTAAGTCTTGTTTTTACAAATGTTACATTGACGAACGGATGTATGATCGAGTTCGTCAGAGTCTTTCATGATGAGGTCAAAAGAATGAGTCAAAAGTACCGGAATTTTATCGATGGCGAATGGGTAGATGCCATGAGTGGCGAGACCTTTGAGAATCGCAATCCCGCCAACTGGAATGAAGTCATTGGGACCTTCCCGAAGTCCGGCAAAGAGGATGTGGACGCAGCAGTGAAAGGGGCGCGCGAAGCGTTTGACGCCTGGCGCCTGACCCCGGCGCCGGCTCGGGGAGATATTCTGAGACGCGTCGGCGACATTATGAGTGCACGCAAAGACGAGCTCGCAAAAAATATGACGCGTGAGATGGGCAAAGTCCTCGACGAAACCAAAGGCGACGTGCAGGAAGGCATCGATACGGCATACTATGCCGCCACCGAGGGCCGGCGCATGTTTGGCCACACGGTACCGTCCGAGTTGCCAAACAAATTCAACATGTCCATCCGTGTACCCATGGGTGTCGCCGGCATTATCACACCATGGAACTTCCCCATGGCCATCCCAACCTGGAAAATTTTCCCGGCGTTGGTTTGTGGCAACTGCGTTGTTTTCAAGCCCGCCAGTGACACGCCGCTAACCGCCACGACTTTTATAGAAATTCTGCTGGAAGCGGGTGTGCCGCCCAAAGTGGTCAATATCGTACACGGCACGGGCGTTGGCGTTGGCACGCCGCTGATCAACCATCCGGGGATTGATCTTATTTCTTTCACTGGTTCGTCTGGCGTCGGCAAGACCATTTCCAAAGCCGCCTCTGATTCACTGAAACGTGTCTCTTTGGAACTTGGCGGCAAGAATGCCCAGATTGTAATGAACGACGCCGACCTGGAGTTGGCGCTCGAAGGCGTGCTCTGGGGTGCTTTCGGCACCACTGGCCAGCGCTGTACCGCCACAAGCCGGCTGATTCTGCACGAGAAAGTCTTCGACAAATTTATGGACATGCTTGTCTCGGCGGCGAAAAATCTCAAGCTTGGTGATGGGCTGAAGCCGGAGACACAGGTTGGCCCGATGATCAATCAAGACCAGGTGGAGACGGTGCAAGGCTACGTGAAGATTGGCCGGGAAGAAGGCGCCAAGCTGGCGCTCGGCGGGCATCCTTACAAAGAAGGCGAATGCGCCAACGGCTGGTTTCACGAGCCCACAATTTTCACCGAAGTGACGCCGGAAATGCGCATCGCAAAGGAAGAGATCTTCGGCCCGGCGCTTTCCGTCCTCCGAATCGGCTCGTTTGACGAAGCCATCAAGGTGCTGAACAACACCAGGTACGGCCTGTCTTCTTCGATTTACACCGCCGACGTCAATCAGGCGTTTCGGGCCATGCGCGATATCGAAGCCGGCATCACGTACATCAACGGCCCGACCATGGGCGCCGAGGCGCACATGCCGTTCGGCGGCGTGAAGGAAACCGGCAACGGCCATCGCGAAGGCGGTTGGGAAGTCTACGAATTCTACACAGAAACCAAGACCGTGTTCGTGGACTATTCCGGTAAACTGCAACGCGCGCAAATTGATAACTACTAACCTGACTCATTCGTGAACCACTGAGAGCCTAACGCGGCCGAGCCGCAACCAAAGATGGGCTACGGCTAAAATTAGTTTAGGCGCTTTAGCGCCAACCATTCACAGAACTTTGTTGATATGAAACGACTAAGTTCAAAACGAATACAGCCAAGGTAATTTTATTGCTACTCTTAAAATTTTCAGAGCATTTGAAAGAGAAAAAGATTCAGGAGAACTGCAACTGTGATTAAACTGACACCTGCTGAAGTTTTTCCAGTCCTCAGAAAACACATGCTGGTGGACGGGTACGACCAGATGGTAATCGACCTGAAGCGCAGCCAGGGAAGCTACATTTATGATTCTTTGAACGATCGACAATTCCTTGACCTGTTTGGATTCTTCGCCACGGTACCGGTGGGGCACAATCACCCCCAGATGCACGATCCGGAGTTTCAGGAAAAACTGCTGAGCGTGGCTCTGATGAAACCGTCTAATTCTGATTTCTACACGACTGAGATGGCTGAGTTTGTAAAGGTTTTTTCCGAGCATGCTGTGCCGGACTCGCTGCCCTACCTTTTCTTGGTTAGTGGTGGTGCGCTGGCGGTGGAAAATGCGCTGAAGGCGGCGTTTGACTGGAAGGTGCGCAAGAATTTTCAGAAGGGCTACAAAGAGGAAAAAGGCACGCAGGTCATTCATTTCAAAGAGGCGTTTCACGGCCGCACTGGCTACACCCTGTCGCTGACCAACACGGAAGAGAACAAAATCAAGTACTTCCCGAAATTCGACTGGCCACGGATCACCAATCCGAAAATCACATTTCCGTTGAACGATGAGAACCTTGAGAAAGTGGTGGCGTTGGAGCGTCAGGCGGTTAACGAAATCAAACAAGCGATTCATGCCAATCCAGATGACATCGCGGCCCTGATCATCGAGCCTATTCAGGGCGAGGGCGGCGACAGGCATTTCCGCAAAGAGTTTTTCCACGCCCTGCGTACCATTGCTGACGACAGCCAGATCATGCTCATCCTGGACGAGGTTCAGACCGGTGTGGGGCTCACGGGCAAGATGTGGTGTTACGAGCATTTTGGTGTCGAGCCCGACATGATTTGCTTCGGCAAGAAGACGCAAGTTTGCGGCTTCTTGTGCAGCAAACGCATCGACGAGGTGGAAAACAACGTCTTTCACGAATCGAGCCGGATTAACTCAACGTGGGGTGGCAATCTTGTAGACATGGTGCGCTTCCGCAAGTATCTGGAAATCATCGTCACGGAGAATCTGATCGAGAATGCAAGTAAAGTTGGTGAGTATTTCGTCAACCAGTTGATGCAACTCGCAGGCGAATTTGAGGGTCTGGTGAGCGCCGTGCGTGGCCGCGGTTTGATGATCGCGTTTGACTTGCCCGGCACGGAAATCAGGAATCGGTATTTGCAAAGCCTTTTCAATAACGGCGTCATCGCTTTGAGCTCAGGCAAACGCGCCATCCGTTTTCGGCCATCGCTCAATCTGACGACTGATCTTGTTGATGAGGCCATGAGCGTGCTCAGAAAAAGTCTGGCTGAACTACATGCCAAAGAATAAGCAGTTGCGGTTTAACGAGGTCCGAGCTTGAACGATGTCACTCCTGAATTGCCACCAGGAACACTTTACATCGTCAGTACGCCCATTGGCAATTTGAAGGACATTACGTTCAGGGCGATTGAGGTTTTATCGAACGTTGATTTGATCGCTGCAGAAGATACGCGGCACACACGGATTCTTCTGCAGCATTATAATATCCGCACCCCTGCCACCAGCTACTTCGATTTCAACAAAGAAAAGAAGATACCTTCTTTGATCAAACGGCTGCAAGAGGGGGCGCGGCTCGCTCTTGTATCGGATGCCGGCACTCCCGGCATCTCGGATCCGGCGTTCCGGCTGGTACGCACCTGCATCGAAAATGGCTTACGAATCGAGACTATCCCCGGCGCCACAGCTTTTGTACCGGCACTGGTGTTGTCCGGCCTGCCGACCGACCGCTTCGTTTTTGAGGGATTTCTGCCGGTGAAAAAAGGCCGCAAAACCAGGCTGGAAACGTTGCGGAATGAGCCGCGTACGATGGTCATGTACGAATCACCGTACCGGGTAGTCCGAACACTGCGCGACCTTGAGGCGACGCTCGGCAACCGTCAGATAGTCGTGGTGAGAGAGTTGACCAAGAAGTTCGAGGAGGTCGTGCGGGGCAGCTTAACTGAGATCAATTCGGATATTGAGCAGCTCAAACTAAAGGGTGAGTTCGTCCTGGTCATAGAGGGGGCAGGAAAACAAAAAGGAGGTTGACATTTGGCAGCGTTTAAGCTTTTCAAAATGAAAATCAACATACTTCCGGACAGCGTCAAGGATTGGTACCTGAAGCTGATTCAGCCGGTGATCGACTTCTTCATCAAGCTTGAGTTGAATCCGAACTTCTTCACCACCATCGGGTTTATCCTGACAGTGGGCGCTGCTGTTCTGTTCGCCACCGGTTATTTGCGTATTGCCGGCGCCATCATTCTGCTAGCAGGCACGTTTGACATCGTGGATGGTAAGGTGGCCAGGCTATCGAACAGGGTCACCAAGTTCGGCGCGTTGTACGATTCTACGCTGGATCGCTACTCGGAAGTCATCATGTTTTTCGGACTGGCGTTTTATTTCGTCAGGGCGGACATGTTTATCACTTCGGTGGCGGTGTCGTTTGCCTTGGGTGGTGCTGTGATGGTGAGTTATGTTCGAGCGCGCGCAGAAGCGCTGGGATTTGAATGCAAGGTCGGGATCATGCAGCGTCCGGAACGCGTGGTTTACATCGGGTTTGGCGCTGTCATTCACATGTATGTGCTGATCTTCGCGATTATTCTGATTGCCATTTTTGCAAACATCACAGCCATTCAGCGAATTTATCATATTTGGACACAGGAGAACGGTAAGAAAAAGATCAAGCTGACGTCCAAGGAAATGGACGTGCTCCTCGGAGATTGACTTTCTCAATTAAACTCTTGTTTGGAACGCATTTGAACGCTTCAGCGTTTATCTGCGGTAATATTCACCACGCAACATGAAGACCGGAGGGATACATTTTGGATAAGCATATCAACATCGAAGAGCCGAAAGGCAAGCTGGGAGTACTGCTCCCCGGCTTGGGTGCAGTCTCAACCACCTTCATTGCCGGCGTCATCGCTGTGCGCAAGGGTCTGGCAAAGCCCGTGGGATCTGTTACTCAAATGGGTACGATTCGCCTCGGCAAAAGAACGGACAACCGGACGCCGAAAATCAAAGACTTTGTGCCGCTTGTCGAGCTGGACGATCTTGTATTCGGCAGCTGGGATATTTTTGAGGACAACTGTTTTGAGGCCGCGACCAAATCCGGCGTGCTGGACAGATATCTACTTGAAAAAATCAAGCCCGAACTCGAACAAATTCGCCCCTGGAAAGCTGTCTTTGATGAACAGTACGTCAAAAAGCTCAATGGCACCAACATAAAATCCGCTGCCAGGAAATGGGACCTGATGGAACAGATCCGAGAAGACATTCAAAATTTCAAACGTGAGCACAACCTGGACCGAGTGGCAATGGTGTGGTGCGGCAGCACTGAAATCTACTTGGATCCTAAAGATGAAATCTTTGACGATCTGGCTGCGTTCGAACAGGCAATGAAGGACAATCATCCGGCCATTGCGCCCAGCATGCTCTATGCCTACGCAGCCATCGCCGAACGCGTTCCCTACGCCAACGGCGCACCCAACCTGTCGGTCGACTTTCCTGCAATGGTTGAATTTGCCAGGAAACAGGGCGTTCCCATCATGGGGAAAGATTTCAAGACCGGCCAAACGTTAATGAAGACTATCCTGGCGCCGGGGCTGAAAGCGCGCTGTCTGGGTCTGAACGGCTGGTTCTCCACCAATATTCTTGGCAACCGTGATGGCGAAGTTCTGGACGATCCTGAATCGTTCAAAACCAAAGAGGTCAGCAAACTTGGCGTTCTG
>SMXE01000196.1 GCA_004357015.1 Caldithrix sp. | reverse complement strand
TGCGGTCTCGAGCGGCGACACGGTCTGGTACGTGGATGCCGGGGAAACGTTCGTCTACTCTATTCATGTGGTGAACGAGGACACAGTGGACGCGCTGGATGTGCTTATCGAAGATCTGTTGCCAGACTCGGTGCGGACCGCGGACGTGGGATTCGGCGGGAAATTGACCTGGCAGATGGACAGGCTGGCAGCACGTGCAGAAACGCTGCTGACATTCCTGGCCACGCTTGCCCCGGATATGCCAATTGGAGAAAATGGCCTATTAAATCGCGTGCAGGTGGCCGCTGCCAACGAAGATTCGACCCGATTGGACGATAACACCGCGAGCGTGTCTGCGCTCAATGTTGTGGTTGCGCCACCGCCGGTGTATGATCTCGAGGTTGCAAAAACGGCAAGTCCACAGACGGTGTTCCAGGGCCAGGACATTACATTTGCCATTGAAGTCATTAATCAAGGGCCCGATGCCGCAAGCGAAATTACAGTGCAAGATCTTCTTCCGGATTCACTCGAATTCGTTGCTTTTGCGGACGGTGCCGTTGGCAGCATTGAAAGCGGGACGCTGGTCTGGGAAATCAGCACGCTGTTAGCAGGGCAAGCTACATCCATCAGCTTTACCGCTCGCTGCCCTGCTTCGCTGGAATTTTCACAACCGTTTTCGCAAACCAATATCGTTACGGTTTCGGCTCCGTTTGATTCAAACCCGGATAACGACGAAGCATCGGTTACCGTGGTTTGCATACCACTGTTCACTAACTGCGAGCAGATTTTTGTGCTCAACCATAACGTTTTCGAGCCGGCCCGGCACGTTCAACTCGAAATCGGTGTGGCAGTGGATTTCCTCAACAACGTCAAGATCGATGTGTTTGACGTCACCGGCTATCACATCAGGTCCATCGTGCAGGGAGAGGTCGGCAGCGGTCCGCGGACGTTTTTCTGGGATGGCGCCAGCGATGATCTGCAACCGGTGGGCAGTGGCGTTTACCTGATCGTTTTCAGAGACAATCTGCAAAACGGTCGGATTCTTGAATGCGTGCAGAAGGTTATCGTCCACAGATAAGATGCAGTCACAAAAACAATACAGCGTTGTAGTCGCACTTCTGCTTGCAGTCGCTTTTTCCGCGCTGCCGGCCCGGCTTTTTGCGCAGGCGCGCGCAGGCTCTGCTTTCCTGAAAATCCTGCCCGGAACGCGGCAGCAGAATATGGCGGGTAGCCTCACTGCCGGACTGGATGAGAATTACTCTGTCTTCGCCAATCCAGGCGCCATGGGTTTCTTGCGCGAATGGCAGCTTTCGGCCAGCTACAACAAATGGATCGCGGATATCAGTTACGTTGCGTTATTCGCCGGCAAAGATTTTCATGTGCGCGCACCGTGGGGGGACAGACTTTATCTTGCGCTTGGTTTCACGCGCCAGGGTGTGGATGATTTCGATGCTACCGGCGGCGTTGAACGCAGCGTGGGCGCCGAAGACGTCATGTTTAGCGCAAGCGTCGGCTTGCCTCTGAGCAAAATTTATCGCAGACTTTCTATCGGCGGTACCGTGAAATATCTCAAGACGGATCTGGCTAATTTGAGCGATGAAACCGTCGCATTCGATCTGGGCGCAATCGTGCGCACCGGCCGGTTTCGCTTTCCCGTGCTTGGCAGTGGTATTTTATCCGCCGGCGCTTCCTGGAATCATCTGGGAGAATCGTTGAAATTCATCAGCGAGGAGACGCCTTTGCCGCGTACGTTCCGCGCCGGCCTGGCTTTAAACATTGGTAAACACGACGGCCTGCAGTTTCAGTTTGCCGCAGACTACCGCAAGGTGCGGGACGAGGATGGCCGAGTCGGCATTGGTGGCGAAATCATCAATCTGCTTGGGCGATATATTTCCGTACGCGCTGGCTACGTCTTCAACGACAATCAGGACACGCGCCTCGTCAGCAAATTTTCAATGGGGTTGAGCGTGCGCTTTGACGATTACATGCCGCTCACCCCTGCGCCTCGAAATACGGCGATGCGCATCGATGGCGGTTACCTGAATAGCAAGACCTTCAGCAACGTTTATCAGGGCAGTGTCACGGTGCGGCCCATCCATCCGGAGCGATTCGGCTTTGTGGTTGACTCTGACCACATGTCGCTGGACGAGCTGCCGCCGCCGGCTGCTTACGATGCTTATGAGCCCATTGAGCTTGTTTGGCAAGCGAGCAAGGATCCGGAGTTGTACGATAACGTGAACTATGTCATCGCCATCGCGAAGGAAGACCGCAGCGCCTTGGCAGAACTGATTGAGGATGAGAATATATTTGAGTTCACCGGTGATCCTATCTACTCTTATCCTGCATCCGGGCCCGGAACAGTTTTCTATCAGCCTGCGGCGCCCGGCGCGTTAGTACCGGAGATCGACCATTCGTTTATTCGAAAAAACAAGAATCATTTGAGCTATGAAATCTCAAGAAAGTTTCACGACACCCAGATAGATTTCGTCTACTTCTTCCCACACGACACAGGCGTTGAGGACAGGGTAGGGCCCATGCGACAGAATGCAGTAACACTGGTTCGAAAAGACACCACTTTCTTTTTTGACCGGCAACGAAACCAGTTTCGCTACAGACTCCAAGACGATCTCGCTCAGGGCGTTTACTTCTGGACCGTTGTTGCGTATGACAAGAATCACCACGTCAGGTATGTCAAGACAGACGGTAGCCAGATCGCGCAGTTCCGCGTTTTCGGTCGGCCGGATCTGACGATCAACCTCACCAAAGTTGTGGTTGATTCCCTGCTGCCTGCCAAGGTCATTCCTTTGAGAAATGTCACCTTCCCCGTTGACAGCGCCAGTTTTGCAAGCTTGCCAGATACCTCGCGGCTAAACCTGGAGAATTGGCTGAAGACGTTGGGTCAGGGGCTGGAGGGCGCTTTGATCGAAGTTGCCGGTCACACCGACTCAACCGGACCGGCACGCGGTCGCGATCCGCTGCAATTCAGAAATAACTACAATCAATCTCTCTCTTTGCGGCGCGCCGGAGCCATCGCGGACCGACTGCAGGAGTATTTGGTCAGCATTGGGTTTCCGGCGGACAGCATCCGTGTTTCCGGCTACGGTGAATCAGAGCTTTTGCCGCAACTGGTTGGAGAAACCCGGAAGGAATGGTTGCAGCGCAATCGGCGGGTAGAATTGCGCATTCGTAAACGTGCACTGACCAGGAAGTACTACGCTGACATCGTGGTCAAGAATATCGGCAACGCGCCCGTGGCAGGCAATTTCACCGTGACGGTTTATGACTCGCTTGTCGATTTCAGGGTGACCCGCCAGCCGGCGAAATTGCTGGAGCAAATCACCGCCTTGCAACTGGTGTTTGAATCGCCTAATTCCAATGGCCAAACCTACGTCGGTGGCCGGCCCATCGTCATCGATACGTCATACTATGCTGCGAAACGGTTCACGGTCACCGGCTTTGACTCGCTTTCAAACCCGGTTGAGATTCCGGGGTTCATCACCCGACGCCGGCCGATTCATTAGCTGACAGGTGATGGCGCCGTTTCCGATACGGCGTTTTATTCCGTGAAGGAAATACAGGTCGAAATGTATGACTTCACCGGCTCCGGCGGCGTAAGGACGCTTATCAAAAACCGAATTGTGGATAGCAAAAACATATTGCCCCGGCAGGTCCGTGCCGACACGGTAAACCTTCCTTTGTTCGCTTCCGGCACGTTCAGGCCGGAGGTGCTGTTGAAGCAAGTTTCAGACACGCGGGCCTTGGTGAAGGCGAACGGCGTAGCGGCTGACACTTCTTACCAATTACGAAACGATTTCACTGTGGTTCTGTATGATCCCGACAATCCAAAGCCGCAGTTGCACCCTGATGATTGGGCCGCGAATGAGCCGATCTTGTCAGCGAATGCACCGGATGTTAGCATGCGGTTTGACAAAGTTCAGGAAGTATGGACGCCGGACACAACCTTTCGATTCGATCTCCTTGCGTCGCCATTGAAGGTAAGATATGCCGAAAAACGGATGACCATGTTGGTGCCTGGAGAAAGCGATACCGTGCGAATTGCCTGGTTCAAAGACAAACCCATAATGGCAGCTGTTGTGGATGTAGAGAATTACGTCTCCGAAGTAAATCTATACAACAATTGGGATATCGACGGCCTGAATTTGCATGACCTGAAGATCGATAAGAAAGCGATTGTTACGCCCTTGCGGCCGGAGATACGATTCAACAAGGTAGGTTCATTCAAACTGGGCGCGGTAGCGCAATCTGAGTTAAAGCGCCTGAGCCGATCGTTCAATTCAGACCATTTCAAGAATCTATGCATCCAGATAGATGGCCACACCGATATGCAGGGTTGGCGAAGTGTTCGGGACAGTACAGAAAACTCCGACAGGAACATGCGTCTGTCGCTGCAGAGAATAGAGAGCGTGCGTAGTTTCCTGGTGAGCGCTTGCGACATTGCCCCGCAACGCATTGCTGTTAAGCCGTACGGCCAGACCCGGCCGTTGGTGCCAAACGCGGCGACCCCGGCGGAACATCTAACAAACCGGCGGGTAGAGATTTTCTTATTGAAGAAGAACTGCCCCGGTGATAGTACTTGTTCAGCCGTGACCTGCGAGCAAGATACCATCAACGCGATCAACCTGGGGGATGCATTCAGTTATGAGATCAGGGTGATCAATCAAGGCCAGTTCACGGCCAGGGATTTTGTTGTTACAGATGTGATCCCGGTGTGGGTCACAGTCGACGAGATTTCACCCACACCCATTGACACTGTTGTCGGCGGCGGCCTCAGGCGGATAACGTGGCGCTTCAACTCGCTGGCGCCGCAAGCGGCCGAAACCATCCGGTATCGGGCCAGAGTCAATTCGGTGCCGTCAAGCCTGACAGTCCTGACCAATGTGGCAACGGTGAGTTCACAATATGACTCCCGGGCCGAAAACAACTCTGACGCCGACTCTGTGTTTGTTGTCGGTGGTCAGCGGGTGCAGCCGCCGGGAGGAAGTGGTTTCCGGGGCGCAACGGTTGCATCGCCGCCC
>SMXE01000195.1 GCA_004357015.1 Caldithrix sp. | reverse complement strand
GACGGTCTATACCGGCGACCGTGTGCGAATTTATCCAAAAGACAAACAGGTCGAGAAGGACCTTGAAATTCTTCGGAAAAAGCTTCCTGAAGGTGATCTCAGGTTCCAATCGTCTACAGACGATATGCGTTTCCATTTAGTCGTTGTTTCACGAGATGTTGATCCCGCCTCTATATACCTATATGATAGAAAAACCGAAGATGTGAAACTGCTTTACCGCTCGCGGCCGGAGTTAAAAAGTGAACATCTCGCAGACATGAAACCGCTTCGATACAAAGCACGCGATGGAATGGAAATCCCAGCTTACCTGACCCTCCCGAAAGGTATTGAGGCAAAGAACCTGCCCGTTGTCATTCACCCGCATGGCGGGCCCTGGGCGCGTGATAGATGGGGTTATAATTCCTATGCTCAGTTCTTTGCAAATCGCGGCTATGCGGTACTGCAGCCCAACTTTCGCGGTTCCGCCGGTTTCGGTAAGAAATTTCTAAATGCCGGCAATAATGAATGGGGCACCGGCGCGATGCAGCACGATATTTCCGACGGTGTCAAATATCTCATCGATGAAGGAATTGCCGACCCGGAAAGAATCGCGATTTTCGGTGGATCTTACGGTGGTTATGCAACTTTAGCGGGTCTGGCTTTCACACCGGAGCTCTACGCAGCCGGAATTTCTTACGTCGGCCCGTCGAATCTCATCACTTTGGTCGAATCCTTTCCTGCTTATTGGGGACCGGTTATCAAAATTTGGCATAAGCGCGTCGGGGACCCGGCCGATCCTGAAGATAGAAAGAGACTGATGGAACAATCCCCGCTCTTCTCCGCGGACAAAATTCAAGCGCCTTTACTGGTCATTCAGGGTGCCAACGACCCGCGCGTTAAACAACAGGAGTCCGACCAGATTGTCGTTGCCCTGAGAGAACGTGGACTGCCGGTTGAATACATTGTTGCCGGCGATGAAGGTCATGGTTTCCGGGCTGAAGATAATAAACTGGCCTCGAATGCTTCCATAGAAAAATTCTTCGCAAAGCACATCGGCGGGCGCTATCAAGAGGAGATGTCTGATGAGATTAAAGAAAAGTTGGCCGCGCTGACCGTTGATATCAACAGCGTCGAATTGCCGGACAACACCCTGCTTGCTTACGCAGAGACGGCTCCCCTGCCGCAAAGATCTCCTGATGTAATGCAAGCCATGGAACTTCAATACTCCATTACCATGAAAGTCGGTGAGCAGGAAATTAACATGGATTTAAAAAGGGCGATCGCTGCTGTTGAATATAACGGCCAGCAAACCTGGCGTATAACCAGCAGCACCCAATCTCCAATGGGCGCAGCAGCAGATACTTTTTATATTGACAAAGAAAGTCTTCTGCCTATCGCGCGTCGGGCGCAGCAAGGCATGGGATCCATCCAATTGGATTACCATGAAGACGCAATCAAAGGGCGAATGAAAATGGGGCCGCAAGACATTCCCATTGACGTCAAACTATCTGCTCCGGTAATGGCCGACGATTCAGCTCTGGAAGCCATTTTGGCTGCTCTGCCGTTGGCTCCCGGTTATGAAACCACCCTGCGCACATTTGATGTATTAACCCAAAAAGTCCGTCCCATGTCGCTTAAAGTAACCGGTAAAGAAACGGTCTCGGTAAAGGCGGGTTCATTTGAAACTCATATTGTTGAAATACAACCGTTGGACGGTCAGCCTGGCGGCGGCAGATTAAATATTTGTGTTGAGGCGCCGCGATGTGTCGTCCGCAACGATGCCCAACTTCCGGCAGCAATGGGCGGCGGCAAGATGCTGATGGAACTAACCAGCATTGGAGATGTGACTTCCAAGTAATTGACTTTAAGATCATCAGTTAGTAAAAACGCCCGGGCTTGAACCCGGGCGTTTTTGTTGTAACTGAAATAAGCGATAGATGGAAGAGTCTTATCGCAGTAAAAGCATCTTTTTCACTTCGTTAAATTTGCCTGCCTTTATGTGATAGAAATAGACGCCACTCGAAACTTGAACACCTTGCCTGTCCGTAGCATTCCAAATAGCTCTATGCACTCCCGCTTGATAAGGCTCGTCTACCAGTGTTTTGACTTCCTGTCCAATTGAATTGAAAATTCTAATAACCACATGACTGGCTTCCGGCAGGTGGAACCGAATGACCGTTTCGGGATTGAACGGATTTGGATAGTTCTCATCAAGTTGAAAGACGGTCGGTATCTCATTCTCTGCAGAATTGTCTTCTTCTTCAGCCAACACAGGTACTATCTTTGGTAAACTGGTGGTAGAGCTGTGATGCAAGAAGATGCCATCTTTACCAACCTCGATTTCTTTGGCACAAATCGCCCCTTTAAAGGAAACTTCCTTCTTAATTTTGACTTTATCCGAAGCGATAATCGTACCTAAAACGCGCGAGCCTTCGAACAATTCTACCTTCTTCATACTGTTAAAAGTAACCAGCCGGCTTGCACGAGCTGACGACGAAATAATATCCACTTCAGAATTCTTGTGAAAATGGAGTTTCTTCACCGTGTTGGTGGTTACAGGACCAGCCTTGACATCGACAGAAAGAGTTGTTTCGTCCTTTAGGTCGAGTTCCTCGAAGAAGTAATCGCCATTGCTCAATGCCAGTGTGCCTCCCTTCTTCACTTTAACTTTGCCATAAGAGCCAGGTGCCAGGCTTAGGCTCTGATTCTCGGGTACGGTCACGTCATCACCACCAGCCACGAAAGAGAGCACGGGCAACAGTTCGTTGGCAACGTTTGCATTCTCCGTTACGGTACCCGTGACGGTAGCATTGCCTTTTAATTTAACCTTTTTACCGGCAGTCGCATCGCCATCAATCGTGTTGTCTTTATCGACTTTAATATCTTTCACAGCAGTTAAATTACCCGTATGGGTGCTGGGATTGCCCTTCTTGAACTCGATCTTATCATTCGAGTGGATATTCCCCTCAGAAAGCGCCTGGCCGTCGATTTTGATTTTCTTGTCAGCAAGCAAAACAAATCTGTGCGGCGAAATATAGAGAACGAGGCCGTCATGGTCTGATGAGCGCAGGGAAGTCGTACCGTCATCACCAAAACTATCCGGTGCATCCGTATTTCCTCTGGCAAAAGCTATATCAGTTACGAATCGTCCGAGGGCTTCCGAGGTCAGCATATGGTCCAAAACTTGAGAGCTGCCCCCAAAAATGAATGAATATTGCTCATCAACCGGAAGAGAGAGAACGTGGTTGGTCAAGTCCGGATCGACCTGGTCGGTACCGGGAATCAAAGCCTCCGTCGGACCCGCTGGCGTTCCTTGAATCTGTCCCAGGACATGCACATAGCCATCGGTAAACTGAAAGGCATTATAATCACCGGTAACAACAAGATTGACATCGGGATCGTCGGTTTGCAGACTATCAACTTTCAGGGATACGGAGGTTGCTTGCGCGTCGCGTTTAGCTCGAACACGCGGCCCCTGGCTCGGGCTGTCAATCCCGGAAAGTGAGCGCTGGTGTAAACCCAGAACCTTAATAGGAAATAAGAAACCATTGCCAGCATAAACACCGTCTAACAGCAGCGGAGGTCTGTCATGCAGAATATCCGGCATGCCCGTAAGTGGATTGATAAATGTCTCACTCGCTCCCAATTGCGTTACCGCGTTTACTTGCACCGTGTTTAGAACGAGAAACCCCACGTCAATGCCACCAATATCATTACCCTCTTCAAGGAAAGGTGTGTAAACCAGATTTGGATCATCACTCTGGATTTTATCTGCCAGATCCTGAAGGGCGTTTAGATTTTCAACTTCCTGGACGGCCAATATATCCGGTGCCCCCAGTTCTTCTCGGATTAGAAGCGAAAACTTATTAAGTCTGTTGGCATATTCAACCGGATCCGTTACAGGCTCACCAATGGCTGGATCATCTTCATCATCGAAAAATCGGAACATGTTTTGCGTGGCTATTGTGAATTCAGTAAAACCACTGGCACGAACCGCTCTCGGCAATGATGGGGCCGGACCAAGTGTGAGACTCGCCGGTAAGACCTGGTAATCACCAAAACTAAAGCTTAAAGGACCCTGAGCTGTGACAGTTTGGCCGGCAAAAACTTCAGCATCGGGCAGGCCTAATCCGTCAGGGTTGATTTCAAAGACTTCCGGGTTGCCATCCCAAACAGGAAGTCCCGGAAGGCCCGGAAACTCAATGCCGGGTTCTCGAAACGCGCGCTCATCATTGGCGACCACAGGTACATCACCAAACCGATCGGATGGAGCGGTGGCCACGCCATCGAAGAAGACTATCATGCCTTCATAGCGTTCCAGCTCAGTATCGGGCTGAGGCTGATTGGGAGATGGCGTATTTTCATCAAGGGTCACAATTGCCGGTAGCGGATTTCCTGAACCATCAATTGAAACTGAATCGGGGATCGTGCTGATTTCGGTCAAATTAAAAAATTCAACTACCTGACCGGAAACATCAACCTGATCACCAACCGCCACGGAGGGGGCCGCGCTGAGAAAAACAAAAATTCCGTTTGAGGTTTCCGGATCGGCATCATCCCTTGCATCCGGGGTTTGCATGAAGAAACCATTGGTACCAAGTGCGGTAACAATGTTGTCTTCAGTCAGAACATTTTGACCTTCAAGTGGGCTGGTCAAACCAGACCCTTGAATTTCAAAAATTTCGGCCATGACCGGTGGCGGAATCATATTCGCCGCTCCGGGAGTTGGCGACAGTTGTGCATACGTGTTGGTATTCCGTGCCCCACCGGAGCCATTTGGGAGTCGCTGATTTGAGTCGGCGGAACTGTTGCCGCCTCCGCCCTCATTTACCTGGGGTTCACCGGCATTCAAAAGCACCAATAGGCCGGCATCGTCATTATCGTTGGTGTCGTAAACAATGGCGTCAACTAAATTGGTCGTTGTAACCAATGTCCCATTCGGAAAATCAGTCGCGTCCCCTAAATACAGGGCGACGGCATCTGGACCGTTTTGGATTAAGTTTGTATTGGGCGAGACGTCTAGGACACAGTTTACTACGTTTGCGGCATCACCACAAACCACAAAGAAGCCCGCTCCGTCTGTGCTTTGACCATCTAAATCAAAGGCCCGGTACGACACATCGCCATTACCATTAAAAAATACCAAG
>SMXE01000194.1 GCA_004357015.1 Caldithrix sp. | reverse complement strand
CTTTCACATCCAGCGTTATTCTGGCCTTGCTTTGCAACCGCGCTGCCATACCGGATTCGCCAGACGCGCCCCCGGAACGCGGTTTCAGAAAAATATCGCCGGACGCTCCTCTGAAAATTTCCCCTACAGAACCGTTCCGGATTTCACTCAGGGGCGACGCAACTTGCGAGTACGGTTGCTCCCCAGATGAATGCCTGTTTTCGCCGGTGGCAACAGGCCTCATAAGAATATCCACGAGGAGCAGTCCGTCAATGCTGGTCTTGATTTTATATTCGACCCCCGGCAACAGGAAAACTTCAATACGTGCAACCGGCGGCGTTTTTCTCCACTGCACCACCTTTATGTGGCTCACCAGTTTGCCGTCGAAGACATAATCCATTTTCGACAAACCGACCTGCACGTTGCGCAAATAGAGAGACAGGAGATTCTGTGTCTCATCAAACTGGTCGACGTAGCGAAGATCATCATCGCAGGTGATCACCAGCCGGTAAGAGCCGCCCATATTTAGCAACTCAATTTTCTCAAGCGCGGTGAATTGCGCCTGTGCGTGGGTCGTGGCCAGCGCGGAAAAGAGGGCCAGACAAATCAGAAACCTCCACCGTGCGGGTGCTTTCTCTTTTAAATACTGTTTATTTTTTATCATCGTTAAGTACCAGAGTTACCACCTTAGTTCCCTTTTTACACACCACCCGGTCTTTCTCAATATCCAGAATTTTCAGGTCGCCGCTGCGTTCTCCTTCTTTCAGGATCTCATCGCCGATGAGCACATGCGCCTCGTTGCCTTGCCAGATAATGCCGCGCAAGACAAAATCATTCGAGTCAACTCGGGTTGAATCAAACTTGACCAGACGGTGCGCTTCAGCAAAAGGGCTGCGCCCCCATGTTGCAAATTCAATTGTTTTTTGCCGGCCCCGATACCGAGGAATCCCGGAGGAACTCCAGCCTGCCGCCTTTGCGGGACCGGGAGCAGCCTGCTGCACAGTCTTTTCCTGTGCAACCGACGGTGGCGCACTCGCCTCATCGCCACAAACAAATTGGTTGAGAAGAAACATGACCAGCGCGCCACCGGCAACCCCGGCCATGATCTTTTCTCTCTTTTGTAATTGAGCCATTCTCGTTTGACCAGTTTCGTTGCTTTACATGGTTGCAACCGCGGGACGCACTTCCTGCAAATACAGAATTGTGTCCATCAGCACCTCTAATTGCGGGAAGACTTTCTCGTTGTATAATATGCTGATCTCTCCCAGTGAAATCAGGAAGGGCAACTCCCCAAGCGACTCCAGGAAACGCCCAAAGTTGCGGTACCTGCCCTGCAGCTTAATGTGCACGGTGAGCTGCATCACGTCCTCTCCTGATTCATCTTGCCTGCCGACTTCCATCAATGAAGTGTAATCGGGAATAATGGTCTGAAACTTCAGTCCGAATTTTCTGCCTTGCTGCTCTAACTGCCTCACCGCAGACTTCAAGGCATCCTTGTTGATGATTTTCCTCTGCGTCGATTCAACCTCCGTTTTGAGCGTTCGCACACGTTGCTCAAGCGCCGCAATCTGACGGTCATCCACACGAAAGCTCTGCAATTTTGACACGAGATCCTGGGTCGCTTTTTCAATATCCTTCATCCTGGAAATCTCGGGGCGGTAGAAGAAAAAGAACCAGAGACAGCAAGCCGCCAGCAACAGTCCCACGGCTAACAAGAGCACTTTCAAAGACTCGTTCATTTCACTTCCTCAGATCACACATTCCAATGTGAATTGTAAACTGCCATCTTCGCGAATTTTCTGCGATTTCAAGGAAATGGAACTAAAATAGTCCAACTTCTCGAGTTCAATCAAGAACTCCGCCAGGTTTATGCCTTCCATCGAGTTGTTCGCAAACGCAACGCCGTGCAGCACCACAACCTGCTCGCTATAGAATTCATTTTCCGATCCTTCAACCTTCCGTTCGCGCTTAAAAATCCGCAGGGACGTCAAAGTCATGTTGCGCGGAAAATAATTGCCGACCACCTTGAGATGGGTTGCCGCGCTAAGGTCGGCGCTGAGCGAATTGCCATACTGCTGGCCCGCTTTTGTCAGGATTTGCAGCGCATGCTGCAGCGCCAGAAATGTTTCCCGTTTCGGTTCGCCCTCCCGGAACTCCGTGTTCAACCGCTTGAATCTCTGCTCCACCGCCCTGAACTCCCTCGAAATATCCTGCGACAAAAAGGCCATCGTCAGAATGAGAATCAGTAACACGTAACGATAGATACGTTTGAGATACTGCAGTGTCTGCGACCCCTTGAACTCCCTCGGCAGCAAGTTCAACTCTCGGCCGCGGTCCAATGCCAGCCCCACTGCTACTGCGAAACGTGGGCCCGAAGAAGCAAGACGTGGTTGATCGCCAAACTTTTTGAGGGAAATTGTGTCGAACGGATTCAGGATGCTTACTTTCAGGTTCAGTTCCCGTACGAGCAAAGAAGCCAGATTGGGCATGAACGCGCCACCGCCAGTGAGATAAACTTTCTTGATGGCATCTACTTTGAATTTCTCCTTGTAGAATTCAACCGTACGCTGAATATCATTGACCAACCGCTCAACCACAGGTCCCACCATCACTGCGATTTCTTTTACCGGGATGCCATCCTCTGTGATCGAGTCATCGTGCTCATGCGGGATGCCATATTTTCGCTTCAGCGTGTCCGCCTGTTCAATGCTCAACTTGATTTCCCGGCCATTGATAAACAGGTCCCCGGTCAACGCTCGCGTAAAGTCGCCGGCAGCCGTGGAAAGTTCGCGCGCAAACTGCAAATGTCCATTGTTCACGAAAACGATGTGGCTGGAAGCATCCCCGAGGTCGAGGACGGCGTAGCAGCCCTCAGTACCTTTTCTGACACAAACACGAAAAACGCTCCACAGCGCGACCGGGATAGTCGATATTTTCGTCGGCGTAACCCGTGCACGGCCCAGCATCTCAAGGTGATTTGAAATCAGCTCTTTCTGAACGGCGACCACGATCATGTCTAACTTACCGTCCGCCGCACTTTTTTTGTCGCTTGTCGACTGAAACTCGAAGATAGTCGCTTCGATGGGGAAAGGGAAATCTTTGCGGCAAGCCCAGGGCACGGCTTTGGTGAGTTCCTTCCTACCCATTTTCGGAATCAGCACGTTCTTGAACAACACTTCCATGCCAGAAACTGCTGTGGTTATCAACGTATTTTTAAACGCCCTGGCATTGAAATTTTTCGTGATGGCGGCGCCAAACCGCTCGCTGACGACCTCTCTCGCCGCGTTTTGCTCAGTTTCTGGAGCTGCAAAACTACCACAGTTGATCAGCTTGATACCGGCGGCCGTTTTCTGGAGCTGCACATACTTGATCCCCTTTGAGCCGACATCGAGCCCGAGCAGCCTGCTGTTCGCAAAAACAGAGGTGAGTGATATTTTCGTCTTGAAAATGCGCCGTTTCTTCTTCGCTTGCGCAGAACCGGGCTGCTTTTTGTGGGAAATTTTGGGCGTGCGTCCTGCCGGCTTACCCTCATTCTCCTTGAGGAAACTAGCAAAAGGAGACGCCTTCTCACTTTCTCCCTTTTGCTTTTCGGCCGCCGGAAGCGACGACGCCCTGGCCATATCGCTCTCCGTTGCTGCTCCAGACGGCTCTGTGGGCAATGCCAGGTCTAACGGACTCGCGGCGTCCGGCACTTGTGGCTGCTGTTCTGGGTTGCTGGCATTCAGGTCCTGCGGCGGTTGTGCCTCACCCGGATTCGCTTCCAGCAGTGATTCCATTTTCTCAGCAGAAAACTGCCCCGCCGCATCTCCTGCGCTCTGTGGCTGTTCCGCGATAGATAAATCCAGAAAATCGCTCCCTGTCTCAACAGCGTCGATCCCTGTGTTGTCAGCAGCGGGCTGACTGTCCACTTCTGGCGCGGCGTCATCGGAAAGTTGGAAACCAGGTTCATCCGTTTTATCGTCTTCCGGGGCCGCATCAAGCAATGACGCAACGCTCTCGTCCTCCGTGTCAAGATCGGCGGCGGCGTCCTTAAAAAATATCGGCGCTGCTTCGTCCGTCTCCGGGTCAGAAACCGCTGACTGGATTTCCGCCATCAGAGTTTCTATCTCCTGGCTGACTTTTTCCCTGTCGCCCGTAAGGTGCTCTGTAGACTGGCTGGATGGGCTTGTATCCGCGTCGGAGTTTGCTTCCTGGCTCTCCAGGAGAGCCAGGTCGTGTAACTGTTCGGAAACTTCAGAAGGGTCAGACGGGAGAAGAATATCTCCTGCAGCAAGCTGCTCATCATCAGCCTGCTCTGCGGATTCTGGCGCCGAGTCCAAGGTGCGGTTTAGGGCATCCGCCAAATTGAGAGTCTCATCGTTGATGTCAAAACCTAATCCGGCGTCTGCGGCGGCGCCTTCATCAGACAGGGGAAACTGCGCTTCCTCTGAGTCGAGCGCAAGCTCATCTGGCAGCCCGAACTCTATGGAGGAATCGCTGCCCAGAATCATCGACTCGTCGCTTAGGCTGTCCGATGCCGGCGCTTCTGGTTCGGTTCCTTCTGCGCTCTCACCCTGCTGCTTCCTCTTTTCCTGCAGCAAAAAATCGAGATCCAGATTTTCTGGCTTCACTTTAGCGTCTCGGCCGCCCATTTTTCTGAACTGCTCCTCAAATTGCTCAACTGGTTAAACACGCGTATTCATGGGCAGACTGCCAGGAGAAGATGGTTCGTTTGTATCCACTGGTCCCGGAGATCTCGGGCTTAACCAATCAACATGAATGTTTAAAGTATCGGCAGGAAATCAGAAGGGTTGAGCGACAATTTACCGTCTGAAAATTTTTGTAAATAAAAATTTACTTCATATTCGGCAGGAACGTTGAGGCCGATTTTCTGCATCGCGGCCACATCAGCGAAGATTTCAGACGGAACGCCATCGCGCACGATTTTTCCACGATGCAAAATCAGAAGGCGGCCAAAATGCAGCGTCTCTTCGGGAGACTGCGTGATGAAGAGCGTCGCGACATTGTTTTCTTTGTTCACTTTCCGAATCATGGGAAAGACAGCCTTGCGACTTGCGGCATCGAGAAAAGAAGTGGGCTCATCAAACACGATATATTTCGGAGACATGGCCATCACAGCGGCCAGCGCCAGGCGCTGCATTTCGCCGCCGGAAAGCAGGTGCGGCGCATGAGTGCGGTAGCATTCCAGGCCAAACTTCCGCAGCATTTCATCTACGATGCGGTGCATCTCGTCGTGCTCGATTCCCAGGTTCTCAAGTCCAAAGGCAATTTCGCGCTCTACGGTGGTGGAGACAATTTGGTTTTCCGGATTCTGGAAAACCATCCCGACACGGCGACGAATTTCGTTGAGGTCATCCGCGCGGCTGCTGTTCAGGCCGTCCACCAGTACCTCTCCCCCTGTGGGTTGCAGCAAGCCGTTCAGGCAGCGCGCCAGGGTGGTTTTGCCGGAGCCGTTCGGTCCCATGAGCGCCACGGACTCGCCATCTGCGATGGTCAGGTCGATGCCGTCCAGCACCTGGACAGCGCTGCCTTCCTGGGCTGGAAACTCAAAATAGAGGTTCGAAATTCTGATCATTCGGGTCGTGTTTGGGTGCTGAGTATTTGTTCCTTAAGCAATTTAGAGAATCTGCGCAACTTCTCCAAACCAAAAATCCGCTGGCGTACGGGAACAGCACAAACCAAAACTGTCGACGACCCCATCGTGACATTACCTGTCACTCAGCGCTTCCATAATAATCTTCTGTACTACAAGTTTGCAAGGCGTTGTTTTCTTAGCAAAGTTCAAATGAAATTTTAGCACCGGATTCATACTGATGAACAGGGATATGGCAGAGTCTATCAGAGACCATTTGCTTGAAAAAGCCTAAAAGTAGAAGCAATAAAATTACTTTGGCTTTTTTTGACTCTATTTGTCTTGAACTTAGTCGTTTTATATCAACAAATTTTGCCAATGGGTGGCGCTAAGCGTCCAAACTCATCTTATCCATGCCCAATCCGGGTGAATCCGTGGCTTATCTTTGGCTGCGGCTTTGCCGCGTTAGGAAAATCCGTGCAATTCCGCGGAAATTTTCAGAACAACATTTGATTCGTGATGCCTCAGAGTGAGCTACGGCAGAAAAACCATCCGACGGGTCAACGTGAGACTTGCCGTTTGCAGACGGTGAATGTAGATGCCGGGCGCCACGCGATTGCCAGAAGAGTCCCGGCCATCCCAGACTATGCGGTACACACCGGCATGTTGCTCTTGTCGGACAAGCCGCCGCACCTTCTGGCCAAGCAAATTAAGTACGGTCAATGTCACTTGCCCGATTTTCGGTAATTCGTACTCAATTACCGTTGTTGGGTTGAACGGATTGGGATAGTTTTGTTTCAGGCTGAAATGAACCGGCGCTTGCGAGTTGCTTTGCTTTGGCGCCCCGGTCACCAAACCACCGCCACGCGCGTCCACCAAGACCTCCAGTATTCCCCACTCGCCGGCGAAAAGTAGCGAAACCGCCATAGTGCGGCTTGGTCAGGCATCAGGCTATCCGCAAGCACTGCGTCTATTCG
>SMXE01000193.1 GCA_004357015.1 Caldithrix sp. | reverse complement strand
GACGTTTTTGACGCTCTTGCACAGGACGTGGCGGAGTTTGCCGGTCTCACCTACGAAACCATCGGAGAGGAAGGCACCGCATTGAACGGACATAACGGCACCAAAGAGGTTGAACAACTGAACTTATGGCGGAAACCATCGGGGTAGTCCTCATAAAATTAGCTTTTGTTTTGGTTTTCCCTTTGGGCTTGGGTGGCCTGCTTACATGGGTGGAGAGAAAACAAAGCGCGGTCATGCAGGATCGCATCGGCGCAAACCGGGCGTCCATTTTCGGGCTGCGGATCATCGGTCTGTTTCATCCGCTGGCCGATGCCATCAAAATGTTCACTAAGGAGAGCTTCCGCCCGGCCAACGCCGAGAAGTTTATTTTTACTTTGGCACCCGCTATTTCGGTGTTTTTTGCCCTCGTCGGTTTTGCAGTCATTCCGTTTGGCGACCGGCTGGTGGTGGGTGACACGGTCATCAACCTTCAGCTTGCACCACTAAATGTTGGCATTCTATATCTGTTCGCGGTGGCGGGGATGTCGGTTTACGGCGTGGTGCTGGGCGCCTGGGCGTCGCGCAACAACTTCGCGCTGCTTGGAGGTCTGAGAGCTGCGGCCCAGATGATTTCGTACGAGATTGTGCTCGGTGTCAGCATTTTTGGGGCAATCATGGTTTATGAGAGCGTGGATCTGCAGGAGATGGTGAACTGGCAGGGCAACTACTTCTGGGGCTGGCTGCCGGCCTGGGGCATCCTGCTGCAGCCGCTTGGCTTCATTCTGTTCTTTACAGTCGGCATTGCGGAAACCAAGCGCGTCCCGTTTGATTCGCCGGAAGGCGAATCGGAAATCATCGGGTACTTTCTCGAGTACAGCGGCATGGGCTTCGGCATGTACTTTTTGACTGACTTCATTGAAACGGTCATGCTCGCTGCTTTGACTGTCACGCTCTTTTTCGGCGGCTGGCAGGTGCCCTACCTGGCAGCCGACGGATTCCATTTTCCGTGGGGAGGCGTTCTTGCGCTGCAAAACTGGGCCGTGGCGCTTTTACAGGTCACTTCTTTCGTACTCAAGGTTTTCTTTTTTCTGTGGCTGCAAATGACCATCCGGTGGACCCTGCCGCGTTTTCGCTACGACCAAGTGATGCGTTTAGCGTGGAAGTACCTGCTCCCTTTGTCACTGGTGAATATTTTGGTTACGGGTTTGATTATCCTGCTGCTGGAGTAGATGCTGTGTTTGACACGAGAATATTTTTATTGACGGACTGACTGGTTAGAAAAAACTTTGGAACAACAAAATTCATTTTCTTTGACTAAACCACTATCTCTGAAATTCAGTAGATTTGTAATTTGATTTTTACCACGAGAACACGAAGGAAGATGTTGTCCGTCTAAACCTGAGTACCAGTCATGGTACCAAGACAGCGATTTAGAACAGGTGCATTCAGATAAATTAGTTGGAGAAGCCGCTGCTTTTCAACTCTTTATGTCCTGCGTGGTTTAATAAGTCATTCAGACTCAAACCCCAGCGGGCTACTTATACTAGGCTAATGGTGGCAATTGACTCAGTGCAGACCCAATGAACGTTCACGACAAACATAAACCGCTCACTTGGTGGGAGAAAACCTATCTTCCGCAGATTTTAGCGGGACTCTGGCTCACGGCCGGCCATTTCTTTCGCAACATGAGCTCGCACATTCTTCGAGCCTTCAGAATCAACACCAAGTGGGCCGGGTCCGTCACCATTCAATATCCGGAATTCCTGCGGCCTTTTTTCCCGCGGCTCAGAACCATGCACCGGTTGACCCGGCGGGAGGACGGCACTCCGCGCTGTGTCGCCTGCATGATGTGCGAAACCGTGTGTCCTGCAAAGTGCATCTACATCATCGCGACGGAGAAGCCGGATAGCCCCCTGATTGAGAAGGTACCGGCGACGTTTGATATCGACCTGGGACTGTGTATTTTTTGTGGCTATTGTGTGGAAGCATGTCCGGAAGACGCCATCCGGATGGATACGGGCATTCTCGAGATCTCAAACTACACAAGAAACGGCATGATGTTAAACATGGAAACCATGCTCGCGCTCGAACCGAAACACGAAAGGTACGTGAAGTACGACAAAAACGGGAAAGTGGTATCCGAGGATACCGTGATGCTCAGGTCTGGCACGGATTGACATTGCTTAGCCGAATTTCTTGTGTTTGGTTTCGACGTTTTGTATATTCAGCAAATTTTCCGGCGCAAAATATTTGAATCGATTTAGGAGTTTTCCATGCCAAAAACCAAGCAGCCATTTGTTGGGAAGGAAAAAAAGTTTCTGGAAGAGGGCGTCTATGGTGAGAATTTCCTCGTCACTTCCCTTGACCGGATCTTGAGCTGGGCAAGATTGTCCTCATTATGGCCGATGACCTTTGGCCTCGCTTGTTGCGCCATCGAGATGATGGCCACTGCCGCTTCCCGTTATGACCTCGACCGGTTCGGCGCCGGCGTTATGCGGCCAAGCCCGCGCCAGACGGATTTGATGATCGTGGCCGGTACTGTCACCATCAAAATGGCCGAGCGCATCAAGCGGCTGTACGACCAGATGCCTGAGCCCAAATACGTGCTTTCAATGGGAAGCTGCGCCACCAGCGGCGGCCCCTATTGGCAGCACGGTTATCACGTTCTGAAAGGCGTCGACTTGATCATCCCGGTAGACGTGTATGTCACCGGCTGTCCGCCACGGCCAGAGGCGCTGATCGACGGCGTGCTGAAGATTCAGGAAAAAATAAAAAAGGAAAGTTTGATCAAGCGAAAAATGCAGGAAAGGGCGAACGTATGACTCCCGAACAAATTCACATAAAATTGCACGAAAAATTCGATGATCACATCCTTGAATTCAATGTCGAAGCGCTGGACCCGTATGTGAAAATTGACCCTGCTAAGATTTATGAGGTGGCGACCTTCCTCAGGCAGACATCAGAACTCGATTTCACAGCGTTGATGTGCTTGAGCGGCATGGATTATGGCGTCGATGAAAACCTCGGCGTGGTGTACAATCTGCATTCGATTCAGCATAATCACCGGATCACGATTCGGGTGGATCTTTCCCGTGAGAATCCGACTTTGCCCTCCGTTGAAACTATCTGGCGTACTGCCGACTGGCATGAACGCGAAGCCTTCGACCTGCTCGGCATCCGTTTCGAGGGACATCGCGATTTGCGGCGCATTCTGTGCCCGGATGATTGGGAGGGGTATCCGCTGAGAAAAGATTATATCGTTCAGGAATTCTACAAAGGCATCCGGGTTCCGTATCAGGAAGACTGGATGAAATACGAGACGCTGGAAAAGAATCCGGAGCGAGGGAATTTCGTTTTTCAATTTGAAAGCAAAGTTCCGGAACTCATTGAGTCGGCTAAGAACGGGAACAATTCCGACCATAAACCCGAGGGCAGCACCGATGGCTAGTTACTTCAGGGATATCTACCGCGCGATCAAAACGATTGCCATTGGCATGGGGCAAACCTGGAAGGCCATGTTCCGGCCGGCCATTACTTTGCAGTATCCCAACCAGAAGTGGGAGTTGCCGGTGAATGCCCGCGGCATTCTTTTTAACAATGTCGATGATTGTATCGGTTGCTACAAGTGCGCCCGCATTTGCCCGGTGCAATGCATTTATATCGACACGGTCAAGGCAACGGCAGACGAGGATTTGGGCAAGGCCTCTATGGGGAACCCCATCCGGCAGCACCTGATTCGGTTTGATATCGATATGTTTAAGTGCTGTTTTTGTGACCTCTGCACCATCGTTTGCCCGACGGAATGTCTGTACATGACAGACGAATACGAAAACAGCGTGTTCAGCCGCGATAATGGTATTTATCATTTTGCAAAATATTTGCCGGAAGAGGCCCGGGCTCTCAAGATGCGCGAGGTAGAGGCAGATATGGAAAAAGCGAAGGCGAAAGAAGCGGCTATCGCGGCCAAGAAGAAGGCCGCGGCCGAGAAAGCAGCAGTACCGGCCTAACCTTCGTTTCACGTCACACTTTTCACCGTGCGGCTAAGCCGCGCTAAAAGTACAACCGATTTAGATCAACCGGGTACGGGGAATCAAACATGTTCGGAAACCTGTTCAAGAAAAAGCGTTACCTTTTTGATGACGAAGGCACAATGGTCTTCGATATGGCCCATTCTACGGGTAAGTACTACGATGAAGCGATGAAAAAGCTCGAGGTGGAATCCTACCAGGGCGATGAGATGGTGGTCAATATGGGACCGCAGCATCCGAGCACGCACGGAGTGCTTCGGCTGGAGTTGGTGCTGGATGGCGAAGTGGTCAAGAAAACGACGCCACACATCGGCTACTTACACCGTAATTTCGAAAAGCATGCGGAGAATATCGGTTACAACGAAGTCATTCCTTTCTGCGACCGAATAGACTACCTGGCCTCCATGAACCAGGACATGGCTTATGCACTTGCCGTGGAAAAGCTCATCGGGCTGTCCGATCTGCCCGAAAAAGTAGAGTACATGCGGGTGCTCACCTGCGAATTGAACCGGATCGCCAGCCACCTTGTGGCAATAGGCACCTTCGGCCTGGATGTTGGCGCGTTCACACCGTTCCTTTGGGCGTTCCGCGACCGGGAAAAAATTATGGATCTATTTGAATGGCTGTCAGGCGCCAGGCTGCTCTACAACTACATTTGGGTTGGTGGCCTTGCAAGGGAAGTCCCTGACGGCTGGTTTGAAAAAGTACGCGAATTCCTCGACTATTTCGGGCCCAAGATGGTGGAGTTTGACAAGCTCCTGAGCACTAACCATATCTTCATTGCGAGGACGGCAGAGGTAGGCATCCTTGCCCCCGACCTAGCGGTCAGTTATGGCTGCACAGGACCTGTCTTGCGGGGTTCGGGCATCAAATGGGACCTCCGAAAGGATGAGCCGTACTCATACTACGACCGTTTCGACTTTGATGTGCCTGTGGGCGCCGGCGAGCTTGGACAGCTTGGCTCGGTGCTCGATCGTTACTTGGTCAGAATCCGCGAGATCGATGAATCCGTCAAGATCATCCGCCAGGTTTTGGAAGGGATTGAACCTTTCAAAGACCAGGACGTCAAGGCTGCGATTCCCAAAAAAATCCGTCCTGCTGCTGGCGCCGAAGTATACGTCCGCAGCGAAACGCCGCGCGGCGAGCTCGGGTTTCTCATTCGCAGCGACGGTTCCGACGTACCGTTTCGCGTGAAAGCCAGGTCGCCTTGTTTCAGTAATATCAGCGTCATCGATAACATCTCCCGGGGCGGCATGATCGCCGACCTTGTGGTTATCATTGGCAGCCTGGACATTGTGCTCGGATGTATCGACCGCTAGAGGTCTTTTGCCTTTGCGGGATGCTGTTCAAATTGAGCGCTATCTTGGGTACCGGGTAGCGCTTTTGTTTGACTCAGAGGAGGAGTAAAAACGGATGCAGACGAAAGAAATCGTGCTGACAATTTCGATTCTTTCCGCTTTTGGGTTTCATCTGTGGAGCGTGTTTCGAATTTATCGATTTGTCCGTCTGGGGAAACCTTCTTATGACCCCATCGAAAATACCGGCTGGCGCATAAAATCGATTCTCACGTATTTCTTCGGCCAGAAATCCGTTGTGAGAGAACCTTCTGGGTGGGGACATTTTTTCATCTTCTGGGGCTTTATCATACTCGGCATGGCCACCATGGAAATGTTTACACGCGGCTACAATCCAACATTTCACTGGGGTAACGTGCTTGGCCACGGCGTGGAAAGCGTTCTCGCTACCTGCTTCGATTTCCTTGGGTTTACCGTGATTGTTGCGATCGTCATCGCCTTCATCCGTGGTTTCATCATCAGGCCCGACAGACTCAGTCAGTTGCGCAAAGGCTGGCATGGCCGGCTTGATGCTGCTTTCATTCTGGGCATGATCTTGACACTCATGATTTCGATGTTCTTCACGCATGGGTACGTGATCAAGAATGAACGAGCACTGGCGGGTTTTACGCCGATCTCCAACTTTTTCGCCCAGTTTGCAAGCGGCGACCGGGACGGGATGATGCCGACCGGGTATCACGTGGCTTGGTGGATTCATAACTTTATCATTCTGCTCTTTCTCTCTTACATTCCGCATTCAAAGCACGTTCATCTGATCGGTGTGATGCCAAAATTTTTCTTTCGGCGAGATAAAGAACGCGATCGAAAGGATGGCGTCCTGAAGAAAATTGACTTCGAGTCGGTGGACTTTGAGTCAGATGATGTTTCCCTCGGTACTGGTAAGATCACGGATTTCACCTGGCCGCAGTTGTTAGACTTTTACGCTTGCACAGAGTGCGGCCGCTGTCAGGAGGTTTGCCCGGCCTATCATTCCGGGAAAGAACTTAACCCTGCGGTCTTGATTCATGACCTAAAGGAACACTTGAATGAAGTCGGTCCTGACCTTGTTGCTGGCAAAGACAATCAGAATGGAAAAGAGCTCATTGGGGACGTTATTTCGGAGGAAGTCATCTGGGGTTGCACGACCTGCCTGGCGTGCGTGGAGGCCTGCCCGGTTTTCATAGAGCACGTTGACACGCTGCAAGACATGCGGCGATTTCTGGTGATGGACCAGGCGAAAGTTTCCCCGGAAGTGGCGAAGACGCTGGACAACATGGAGAATATTGGCAATCCATGGGGGCTGCCGAATCAGAACCGCACAAAGTGGTGCGAAGGGTTGGACGTTCCCCTCATGAAGGACAAAAAGGAGACCGAGTATCTGTACTGGGTTGGATGTGCCGCGGCGCTTGACGCCAGAAACCAGACCGTGGCTCGCTCGATGGTCAAAATTTTGAAAGCGGCAAATATTGATTTCGCCATTCTCGGCACCGAAGAAAGCTGTACCGGTGACTCCGCGAGAAGATTGGGGCAGGAGTACCTCTTCCAGATGATGGCAGAAAACAATATTGAAGCGCTTGGCAAATATCAATTCAAGAAGATAATTACCACCTGTCCACACTGCTTCAACACGCTTGGCAATGAATACAAGGATTTTGGCGCCGACTATGAGGTCATACACCACTCTGAATTCATCGCCGAGCTCATTGATTCCGGAAAAATTAAGCCCAACAGGAATATCTCTGAGACAGTCACCTATCACGATGCGTGCTACCTGGGCCGCCACAACGGCATTTACGATGCGCCACGCTCGGTCTTGAGCTCAGTAACTAATGGCAAAGTGGTAGAAATGGAACGCAGCCGCGAAAAAGGGTTGTGCTGCGGCGCCGGCGGCGGCATGATGTGGAGTGACGAAGACCCTGACCAACGCGTGAACCTGGTCCGCTTTGGAGATGTCGAGGCGTCTGGCGCCGGGCTTGTATCTACAGCCTGTCCTTTCTGCAACATCATGCTGGATGATGCCAGAAAAATGAAGGGGAAGGAGGATGAGGTGGAAGTCAAAGACATTGCTGAACTTATCGCAGCTGCGCTGTAATGCACGATGAACGTTTTGCGCAGGCCATCCATTATTTCAACAATCGATACTTCTTTGAAGCGCATGACGTTTTTGAAGAAATCTGGATGGAGGAACGGGGGAGGAGTCGACGATTTTATCAAGGGTTGGTACAACTCGCTACAGGGTTTTATCACCTCAGCATGAAAAATTTAAACGGGGCAGCCAGTCAGCTCAGTAAGGGTGTGGAGAAACTAAACATATTCAAGCCTGCGTTTGCAGGTCTGGAGCTGGAGAACCTCCTGCGTGAAATAACCGAGTGTCTGGCCGAATTAAAAAAACAGCACGTAAACAGTTTGTCATCGGAAGCGTTTAAGATGACGATTCCGAAATTAACATGGTCACCCAAAAACATAAAATTATAGAGGACGACGTTTTATGGCGAAAATTGATATGCTGATGCCGCAGATGGGCGAAAGCATCACAGAGGGCACGGTCATTAAATGGCACAAACGTGAAGGGGAACGTGTTGAAAAAGACGAGATTCTTCTCGAAATCAGCACCGACAAGGTGGACTCCGAAATTCCGTCGCCTTATACGGGTACGATTCAGAAAATTCTGGTAAATGAAGGGGAAACCGTGCAAGTTGGCGCTGTCATCGCGCATATCGAGACGGAAGCAGATGTGGCTGCTGCTGCGGAAACGCCCTCAACGACACCTTCCCAGCCCGCCGAGGCCGTGGCTGCGCCGCCAGCGGCGGAAACATTGGCTACTGCCGCGAGTGAATCAAGTGCGACGGCGACCGCTCCCGCAGAGGGAACGGCCGACATGGTGATGCCGCAGATGGGGGAGAGCATCACAGAGGGCACGATTATCAAATGGTTGAAGAACGAAGGTGAGCATGTTGAGATCGATGAGCTCCTGCTCGAGATCAGCACCGATAAGGTTGATTCGGAGATCCCGTCTCCGCACGCCGGCACCCTTCAAAAGATACTTGCTAAAGCGGGTGAAACTGTAAGCGTGGGTGCTGTTATCGCGCAGATTGTCACCAAGGGGCAGATAGCAGTTGGCGCCTCAGGCATACAACAGCCCGCAATAATGACCGACCGGCAGACGCCGCCTCCTGTGCAACCGCGACCGGTCGCAGCAGGGCCGGCGGTTGCCGCTGCCACTGCCAGAACGAACGGTACTGAACGACGGTTCTATTCCCCTCTTGTGCGGCGTATTGCCAGGGCCGAGGGCGTTTCCGATCAGGATCTCACCGGCATTGAGGGTACCGGGGTGGGTGGCAGGGTCACGAAGAAAGATATCCTGAATTATCTGGATAAGCGCACCGGCGTTCCAGCGGCGGCTTCTGCACAACCGGCTGCACCAGCATACACACCAGCAACACAGCCGCTGGCTTCAAACGATCTGGTTGAAATCATTCCAATGAGCAGCATGCGCAAGAGCATCGCCAAGCACATGATTGCCAGCGTTCAGACGTCGCCGCATGTGTTTATGGTCACCGAAGCTGATATGACCGATCTGGTGATTTACAGAACGCAAAACAAAGAGAAATTCCTGCAGCAGACCGGTACCAAGTTGACATACATGTCGTTCTTTTCGGCCGCTTGTGCGCGCGCGCTTCAGGACTACCCGCTGGTGAACAGCTCGCTGGACGGTGACAACATTGTGCGCAAGAAATACATCAACATCGGTATCGCGGTTGCGCTGGAAAATAACGGATTGATTGTGCCGGTGGTCAAGAGCGCTGACAATCTCAACATCGTCGGGTTGGCGCGCGCCATTAACGATCTTGCGAACCGCGCACGCAGCAAGAAACTCAAGCCGGATGAAGTGCAGGACGGTACGTTTTCGATCACAAACATGGGTACGTTTGGCAGCCTGTACGGGCTGGCCATCATTAACCAGCCGCAGGTGGCCATTCTGGGGGTGGGCACGATTCAGAAACGGCCGGTTGTCATAGATGACGCCATTGCGATTCGGAACATGCTCTATCTCTCACTGTCATTTGATCACAGAATTGTTGACGGCGCGCTGGCTGGCCAGTTTATTGAACGGGTCGCGTACTACCTCACGAATTTTGATACGAACAATATTATCTGATAGCCATGCTGAACGTGATAAACGAGAAAAGCTTCCCAGTAAACGGTCGCCGGCCAGATTGGCTGAAAGTCCGGTTGCCATCGGGCAAGGGCTACTCGGAAGTCAAGGACATCGTAAAATCGGGTGCACTCCACACGGTTTGCGAAGAGGCGAGATGTCCGAACATCGCCGAGTGCTGGGAGCGCCGCACGGCCACGTTCATGCTCCTTGGCGATGTTTGCACGCGCAGTTGCGGCTTCTGTGCGGTCAAAACAGGCAAGCCGCGTTTTCTTGACGCAGACGAACCCCGCCGGGTCGGTGAGGCGGTGCGGAAAATGCAGCTCAGGCACGCGGTTATTACTTCGGTTAATCGGGACGAGCTGCCGGACGGTGGCTCAGCCATCTTCGCAGAGACTATTCGGCAAATCCGCATACAGGTTCGTGGCTGCCGTGTGGAGGTCTTGATCCCCGATTTTAAAGGCGACCCGAACGCGTTGCAAAATATCATCGACGCCCGCCCGGATATTTTGAATCACAACACCGAAACCGTGCCGCGGCTCTACCGGCCGGTCAGACCGCAAGGCAACTACCAGTGGAGTCTGGATGTCCTGCGGATTGCCAAGAGCCAAGGGATGACGACCAAGACCGGCTTGATGCTCGGCCTCGGCGAAACACCTGAGGAAGTGCTTCAGGTAATGCAGGACTTGCGGAACATCGAAGTCGATATTTTTACACTGGGACAGTACCTTCAGCCAACAAAACAGCACCTTCCGGTTGCGCGCTTCGTGCATCCGGATGAGTTTGCGATTTACGGACGCGAGGGGCGTGCGATGGGATTTCGCCACGTAGAATCCGGCCCCTTGGTCAGAAGTTCGTATCACGCGGACGAGCACGTTTAGCTTCGTTGAACTTACATAACTTAAGCGCAAAAAAATCTTGACTTTTTGTCGTCATACCCTTATCTTCGTAACTTAGAATGAGTGGTCTGGCAAAGTGGGGTATTCTCCTTCAATTCCTGAGTCAGTCGAAAACACGGACTACAAAAAGAATTCTTAAGCGTTGCCATTTTATTTCGGCACGCTTTTTTTACATTGGATTAGGGCGCTTAGCTCAGTTGGTTAGAGTACTTGCTTGACATGCAAGGGGTCACTGGTTCAAATCCAGTAGTGCCCACTTTTTATTTTGGGATGAATCAAGTAGGGATGTCAGCAGCAAACAAAATCAGTCTAAAGTTTCCCGACGGGACAGTTAGGGAGTATCATTCCGGGGTTCGGCCGTGCGATGTCATCGAAGAAATCGGTAGTCGTTCCCTTTCCGAAAAGGCTGTCGTAGCCAAGTATGGTGGCAAATCCGTGGATCTGGCGTCTCCCATCAGCGAGGATGGGGACATTCAAATTGTCACGTACGATGAACCCGAAGGTCTGAAAGTTTACTGGCACAGCACTTCACACATCATGGCGCATGCGGTCAAGGAGCTTTACCCGGAGGCGCAGTTTGGTGTCGGGCCCGCCATAGAGACGGGTTTCTACTATGACCTCGACGTTGATTCGCGCATTACGCCCGAAGACCTCGCCCGCATCGAAGCGAAGATGCAAGAAATCATTGCTGCTAACCGGCCTTTTGTGCGTTCCGAGCACACGAAAGAGGAAGCCATTAAACTTTTCACAGAGCATCACGACCGCTACAAGCTTGAGCTCTTGAACGACCTGGAGGACGATCACCCGAGCACTTACTCGGAAGGTGATTTTGTTGACTTGTGCCGCGGTCCGCACATTCCAGCCACCGGGAAAGTTAAGAACTTCAAGTTGCTGAAGATTGCCGGCGCTTACTGGCGCGGTGATGAAAAGAACAAGATGCTCCAGCGCATTTACGGCGTTTCCTTCCCGAAGAAACAGCAGTTAGAGGAACATTTGTACGCGCTGGAGGAGGCCAAGCGTCGTGATCACAAAAGGCTGGGTAGAGAGTTAGAACTCTTTCTCCTCACCCCTAAAGTGGGAAGTGGCTTGCCATTGTGGTTGCCCAAGGGCACCATTGTGCGTGAGGCTTTGGAGAACTTTCTCAAGGATGAGCAGCGCAAACGTGGGTATCTTCCCGTGATTACGCCGCATATTGGAAATTTGGAACTCTACAAAACCAGCGGGCACTATCCGTACTACAAGGACAGCCAATTTGCCCCGATTAAAGCGGACGAACAGGAATACCTGTTGAAGCCGATGAACTGTCCGCATCATTTTCAGATTTACGCCTCCAAACCGCGGAGCTACCGGGACTTACCTGTACGACTGGCAGAATTTGGCACAGTCTATCGCTATGAGCAGTCGGGTGAGTTGAGCGGCCTGACGCGGGTGCGGAGTTTCACCGTTGATGATGCACATATGTTCGTCCGGCAGGATCAGCTCAAGGAGGAACTTGTAGACGTCATCGACTTGATTCAGGTCGTGTTTCGCACCCTTGGATTTAGCGATTTCAAGACACAGTTGTCGTTTCGCGACCCGGACGATAAAGAAAAATACGGTGGCAGTGATGAACTCTGGGAGATGGCACAGAGAGACATCAAGGGAGCGGCCGACGCGCAGAATCTCGATTACGAAATCGTCGAAGGCGAAGCTGCTTTTTATGGGCCGAAGCTCGACTTCATAATCCGGGATGTGCTCAAAAGAAGCTGGCAGTTAGGCACGGTTCAGGTCGATTATGTCATGCCGGAAAGATTTGATCTCGAATACGTCGGCAGTGACAATCGCAAGCACCGTCCTGTAGTGATTCACCGGGCGCCGTTTGGCTCAATTGAGCGCTTCATCGGCATCCTGATCGAGCATTTTGCCGGCGCCTTTCCGGCCTGGCTGGCGCCGGTTCAGGTAATTGTCTTGCCGATCTCGGATGACCATTTAGATTACGCAAGAGAGGTGTGCCGCAGGCTCAAGGATGCGGACCTGCGCGCCGAAGTCGATGACAGAAACGAAAAGGTGGGGTTTAAAATTCGCGAGGCGGAGACGCAAAAAATTCCGTATATGCTGGTCGTTGGCAAGCAGGAAGTCGAAAGCGAGCAAGTATCGGTGCGGAAGAGAAAGCACGGCGACCTCGGCAAGTCAACCCTGGCAGCGTTTATGCATGACCTGAAACAGGAAATCGATGAAAAAAGGCTGACGAACTAAACAGAAAGGGATTTTGCCATCAACAAAAAGAAACCCACCAACATTAACGAAAACATCAGAGCGTCCGAAGTTCGGATCATTGGAGCAGATGGTGAGCAGGTCGGTGTCATCGGCTTTGACGAGGCTTTGGAAATGGCCAGTAGTCAGGGGTTGGACCTGGTGGAGGTTGCCCCCGAGGCCTCTCCGCCGGTATGTAAGATCATGGACTACGGCAAGTTTAAGTACCAGCAAAGCAAGAAGGAGAAGCTGACCAAGAAAAAGCAGCATGTCGTTAGCGTCAAAGAGATTCGGCTGCGCCCAAAGATCGATGAACATGACTTCAACTTTAAGATCGGTCACGCCCGCAAGTTTCTCGAGAAGGGTCACAAAGTGAAGGCGACCGTGTTGTTTCGTGGCCGCGAGATGAGTCACAAGGAGTTTGCCCACAAGCTTCTCGAAAGAATGGCAACCGAGCTGGGTGATATTTCGAAGGTTGAACGTCAGCCTGTTATGGAAGGCAGAATGATGACGATGTTTCTAATCAAAAAGTAAGGATCGTGAGGGAAAATGCCAAAACTGAAATCTAATCGCGGTGCCATGAAGCGTTTCAAGGTCACTGGTACCGGCAAAATCAAGCGCCACAAAGCTGGCAAGAGCCATATTCTTACGAAGAAGAATCGAAAACGGAAGAGAAGTCTTAGAGCCGCGACGCTCATTTCTGCCGCGGATACGAGCCGCGTGAATAAAATGTTAGCATAATCTGGAGGTAAAATGCCAAGAGCAACACATAGTGTACCTTCTCATCACAGAAGAAAGAAAGTGCTGAAGAAGGCCAAGGGTTACCGTGGCGGCAAGAGCAAGCTGATCCGCACAGCGATGGAAGCAGTGGATACGGCGCTGCTGTATGCTTACCGTGACAGACGTCAGAAAAGGCGGGACTTTCGTAGACTCTGGATTACCAGGATCAATGCTTCGGTTCGTGCCAATGGCATGTCCTATTCCACGTTTATCAACGGGCTGAAGAGAAACAACGTCGAGGTGGACCGCAAGGTTCTTGCTGACCTGGCCGTGCATGAACCCGATGCCATGAAGACTCTCGTTGAGGTCGCCAGGACTTAAGAGATGGCTGAGTCTTTGGACACGCTGCTGGGTGAGCTTGAAGCGATCCGGAGCGCCTTTTCTACAGAGGTAGGAACTCTCAGAGAAGCTCAGGCTATCGAGCAGATCAGAGTGAAGTATCTGGGCCGGAACGGCAAGGTCGCTCATTATTTCAAGAAGATGAGCACACTTGCTCCTGCTGAGCGGCCGGCGCTTGGAGATTCGCTGAATAAACTCAAGAGTGAATTTCAGGAACGGCTTGTGCATCTTCAGGTTGCATTACGCTCAAACGGCAAGCAGGGGAGTCACATGTTCGATCTGACCCTGCCGGGCACGGCACCCGAAATCGGCTATCGCAACCCTTTGCTGCAAGTGCTTGACGAAATCAAGGAGATTTTCGGCAACATGGGCTTCGTGGTCAAGACCGGGCCGCTGGTTGAAAATGAATATTACAATTTTCAGGCGCTGAATTTTCCGGATGATCATCCGTCGAGGGACCTGCAGGATACGTTCCATTTGAACGGCGGCCTGTTGCTCCGAACGCACACGTCTCCTGTTCAAATTCGTACCATGGAAACACAGAAACCCCCCATACGCATCATTGCCCCGGGCCGTTGTTTCAGAAAAGATACGCCGGATGCGACACACTCGCCCGAATTTCATCAGGTCGAGGGGTTGGCGGTCAATGAGGGGATCTCCCTTTCACACCTCAAAGGTACCTTGATAGCCTTTGCACACAAGCTGTTTGGCAAAGAAACTAAAGTCAGGTTTCGCCCCAGTTATTTTCCCTTCACCGAGCCGAGCGCAGAAATGGATGTATACTTTGACGAGCGTCTCGGCTGGCTTGAAATTCTTGGCGCAGGCATGGTGCACCCGAACGTTCTCTCTGGCGTGGGCATCGATCCGGAGAAATATACCGGCTTTGCTTTCGGAATGGGTATTGAACGCATCGCCATGTTGAAATACCAAATCGGCGACATTCGCCACTTTTATGACAACGACATACGCTTCCTGAAGCAATTTTGAACCGGCACGCTATCGAAGATGAAAACAACATACAACTGGCTGAAGGAATATACCGACGTACCGGATGCGCCCGATGCGCTTGCTCATCGCCTGACCATGTTAGGGCTGGAGGTCGATGAAGTAGTCTCACTGGAACGAAGTTTTCAGGGCGTTGTTGTGGGCAAGGTTGTTGCGAAGAGTGCACATCCGAATGCGGACAAACTTTCTGTTTGCCGGGTCGATGTCGGGGCGGAAGAGCTCTCGGTTGTTTGTGGCGCAGCAAACGTTGCGGTTGGGCAGAAAGTGCCGTTGGCGAAGGTGGGTGCCAAGTTGCCCAATGGCGTACAACTCAAGCGCGTCAAGATCCGCGGTGTTGAATCCGAAGGCATGATTTGCTCGGAGATCGAACTCGGTATTTCCAGCCGTTCTGAAGGCATCATGGTTTTGGATAATGGGGCAAAGATTGGCGCAGATTTTCTGGATGTTGTCGGAGAGAGGGATTACCTAATCGACATCGATGTGACGCCAAACCGTCCGGATTGTTTTGGCGTCCTGGGGATTGCCCGCGAAATCGCTACGGCCACAGAAACGCCTTTCGAGAAACCAGCAGTGCATGTGGCTGAAAGCACGACCCCTGTTTCGCAGCACGTAAAAGTCACCATTCACGATTCTCAAAAGTGTCCGCGGTATACCGCGCGCTACATCGAAAACATCAGGGTTAAACCTTCTCCTTCCTGGCTTGCAGAACGGCTTGAACGCGTTGGCATTCGTTCCATTAACAACATTGTCGATGTGACGAATTTCGTTATGATGGAAACCGGGCAGCCATTGCACGCCTTTGATTACGACTTGCTGACTGGCGGTGAAATCAACGTCAGGTGCGCTGCAGACGGAGAGGAATTCATGACACTTGATGACAAGACGCACAAATTGCATTCCGAATGCCTGCTCATCTGCGACGGCGAAAAACCGGTAGCACTAGGCGGCATGATGGGTGGCCGAAATTCTGAAGTGAGCGCTGACACCGTGAATATTTTGCTCGAGAGCGCTTATTTTGATCCTGTCAACATTCGACGCACATCCAAGTTTCTGGGGATTTCCACAGAATCATCAAAGCGGTTTGAACGCGGGGTTGACCCGAATGGTGCGGTGTATGCACTTGACCGTGCAGCACAATTGCTCGCCGAGCTTGGTGAGGGAGATGTTGCCAAAGGCGTCGTCGATAAATATCCGAACCGGATTTCGCCGATAAAAATCAAATTGCGTCCGGAGCGCGTCAGGCTTTTGTTGGGGGTCGCAATTCCGGTTCCACGGATCAGGTCCATCCTGACAGGGTTGGGCTTTGACGTAAGCGGTGAGGAAGTGCTTGAAGTTGCAGTGCCCACCTTCCGGCCTGATGTTGTACTGGAAGCAGATCTTGTGGAAGAAGTCGGGCGCGTATTCGGCTACGACAACATTCCTTCTGACTTTTCTGCGGTCATTGACCAATCTGTGCCAGCCAACGCTTCTGAGGCGCTCACGAGCCGTCTAAAGAGCACTTTAGTCGCACTCGGCCTCTCCGAGGTTGTCACGTATGACTTGATCGGTAAGGATGCTGCACGTAGTTTTTTGCAAGAGGGAGAACCGGTCACACTGATCAAGCCCCTGAGTGAAGAGCTTTCGACGCTGCGGACAAGCCTGATTCCGTCCCTTTTGCATACTGTGTGCTGGAATATCAATCACTTCAACAAAAACATCAAATTTTTCGAAGTCGGCACCACCTTTGTGGCAGATAATAAAGCCGTGCGTGAGTATGAACACATCGCTGCTGTGTTCACTGGAGCTGTCGCTATGATTTCCTGGCAGAACAAGTCGGCCCCCGTCGATGTGTACGACGTAAAAGGGTGCGTTGAGCAGCTTCTGACAAGAAACAAGGTTGCCAATTGCCGATTTAAGCCGGCTGAAGAAACCTCTACGGTCGAACAAAGATTGCAGGTCTTTGCCGGGGAGGATGTCCTGGGCTATCTGGGTAAATTGACGAGCTCAGTGCTAAATCATTTCTCGCTTGAACAGCCGGTTTTCTTTTTTGATTTGAATCTTGCAAAGGTTCATTCCGCGTGTACGTCGAAAGTGACTTTCACGCCGATTCCGAAATATCCGCCTATCAATCGCGATCTTGCTCTTATCATTGACGAAAGCATCGAGGCTGGGAAAATTATTGAAACTGTGCGCAAGTCAGGCGGCAAGCTGTTGAAAAATATCGAAGTTTTTGATGTGTTTACGGGCGAGCAGATAGGAACCGGGTTGAAGAGCATCGCACTCAACCTGTCATTTTATTCTTTGGAGCGAACGCTGCAAGAGCAAGAAGTTGAGAAAGCGATGCAGGCAGTACTTCAGTCATTGGCGAAGCAGTTTTCTGCTCGATTGCGAGATTAATTACCAGGGAGCATGTGGTGATGGATATCGAACAGTTGGATGTATTAGAAGAAAAAATTAACCAGGCTGTCAAACTGATCGAGCATCTGATGCAAGAAAACGACCAGCTAAAGGCCGAAGTCAAAGAGTTGCGTTCCGAATCAGAGTCGAGGGAGAGAACGGTGCTGCAATTGAAGGAAGAAAACCAAAACCTTCAACTTGTGCAAACCGATAGTATTTTGGGGCGAGAAAAAGAAGAAAAGATACGAAGTAAGGTTGAGCAAATGCTTGCAAAACTAGACGAATTGCAGTATATAAAAGAAACCAGTGTCGAGGGATTGCAGTCTTAGGAGGCAATCAGCCAACTATTCTGTACGATGATGAATGAAGAAGGCGGAATCCTGAAAATCAACATCTATGGCAGTGAGTATCCCATCAAAGGCGATGCGGATACTGACACCGAGTATATCATGAAGGTGGCTGACTATGTTGACAGGAAAATGCGGGAAATAGATCAAACAACTCATGCAAAGTCATCTCTGAAAGTGGCCATTCTGGCAGCGCTTAACATCACTGATGAGTTGTTTCAGGAACGCTCTAAGATCAAAGATGCCAATCCGGACGTGCAAGACAGGTTAGCCTTGCTAACACAGGTGCTTGATAAGGCCATGAAGCACGACTGAATTTCCCGGCATCTTCCGTATCTTGGGAGCAGACCAAACCTCGCCTTCTGTTCGCCGTAGTCTTCTTGTCGCAGAATAAACCTCTGCAGTCTCTCTATTTATTTTCCGTTTCTACGTTCGTGAGAACGTTTTGCTGCAAAATTTATTCGCACGGGGTAACCGATGAGTGGATTCGCTATAGCAGTTACAGCCGTCATGGTCATACTCAGCTTTTTGGCCGGATGGTTCTCCCGACAAAATCTGGGAAAGAACAAGATTGCAAAGGCCGCGCAATTGGCAGACAAGCTTCTTGCAGAAGCGAAAGCTGAAAGTGAAAATTATCAAAAGGAAAAACTCCTGGAGGCGAAGGAGGAAATCTTTCAACTTCGCCAGAATTTTGAAAAGGCAAGCAAGGATAAGCACGCCGAGTTTCAGAAGCTAGAGAAGCAGCTTACCAGCCGTGACGTAAATCTTGACAGAAAAGTCGATATTCTAAACAAGAAAGAGCATGACCTGAAGCAGCGGGACCATGACGTGCGGGTCAAGACTGAAATGCTGGCAAAGCAGGAAAGAGAGTTGGAGACGTTGCTGCAGGAGGAAAGTTCGAGGCTTGAACGAATCTCAGGACTGACGTCTGAAGAGGCCAAGCGCATTCAGATGGAGAATATCCTTGAGAAAG